>NZ_WBKS01000194.1:0-7406 GCF_008868145.1 Micromonospora sp. AMSO1212t | reverse complement strand
CCCCGCCCTCGCTGGCACTGACGCGCCGCGGGTGGGGTGTTCAGTCGAGCTGGCTGGGCTCCAGGCCCAGCTCCCTGGCGGCCACCAGGCGGATCCACTCGGCGATCTGCCGGCGGGTGATCACCCGCTCGTGCACCGCGAGCTGGACCGCCAGCCCGTCCATCACCGCGCTGATCCGCCAGGCCGCGCCGGCCGGGTCGGGGCAGTCGAACGTGCCCTCGGCGACCCCGGCGGTGATCACCGCGGCGAGATCCTGCCGCCACCGCAGGTCGAGGCGGCGGGAGAGCTTCTCCAACTCCGGCGTACGCAGCGACTCCGCCCAGCCGTCGATCCACATCGACCAGGAGGTGGCCCGGCCGGTCGGCGCGTAGAGGCGCAGCATCCGGCGCAGCTTCGCCAGCGGCGGGGCGGAGGAGCGCAGCACGGCGTCGAGGCGGGCCAGATCCTGCTCGACCGCGTACGCGAAGGCCTGCGCGAGCAGGCGGTCCTTCGTCGCGAAGTGGTAGAAGACGAGCGCCTGGCTGACCCCGGC
The DNA here is from genome assembly GCF_008868145.1 of Micromonospora sp. AMSO1212t. NCBI lineage: Bacteria > Bacillati > Actinomycetota > Actinomycetes > Micromonosporales > Micromonosporaceae > Micromonospora > Micromonospora sp. AMSO1212t. The sequence continues at coordinate 6,874 of NZ_WBKS01000194.1, read as the reverse complement.
GGCCTCGGCCACGTCCGCGGTGCGGGTGTTGGCGAGCCCTCGCTCCGCGATCACCTCGCAGGCCGTACGCAGCAGCGCGTCCAGGCGGATCTCGGCGGCTCGTCTCGTCACGGCGTTACGGTAACCCATCCGTATGACCACGGGGAGTTACCGAGACGGCCGGTCGGCGGCAGGACAGTCGGATGCCGGACACTCGGCTCGCCGAGCGGATTCCGCAGGTCGCGGCCCTGCCTCCCGGCCCGGAGGGCAGCCACCCAGGTGCCTAGGAAACCTGCGGGGCGCGGTGGCGGCCACAGCCGGACGCGCCGGAAGGGGACCCGATTTGGCAACCGTTCCGAGCTCGGCTAAAGTTCTCATCCGTCACCGGATAACACCGGGGGCGTGCGGACGTAGCGCAGCTGGTAGCGCATCACCTTGCCAAGGTGAGGGTCGCGGGTTCGAATCCCGTCGTCCGCTCGGAGATGCCGCCACGCAGTTCGGGGGCAACCTCGGTGGAGTGGCCGAGAGGCGAGGCAACGGCCTGCAAAGCCGTGTACACGGGTTCAAATCCCGTCTCCACCTCGGCATTAGACGAGGGCGATTGGCGCAGTGGGAGCGCGCTTCCTTGACACGGAAGAGGTCACTGGTTCAAACCCAGTATCGCCCACCAGCGGAAAGGCCGTGTCGATCATTCGACACGGCCTTTCTCGTCGTCATCGATCAGTCCAGTGCCGCGCCGCTGGCCATTGCCGCGGCCGGAACACCCCGCCCAGACTGGCCCGGTGGACGATCAGCAGACCCGAGCCCGGCAGTTCCGCGCCCTGCACCTGCCCGGTGAACCACTGATCCTGGTCAACGCCTGGGACGCGCTGAGCGCCCGGATCGTCGCCGCGGCCGGCGCCCGCGCGGTCGCGACCACGAGCGCCGGGGTCGCGTGGAGCCGCGGCGCCCCCGACGGCGACGCGCTCTCCCGGGACACCGCCGTCGACGTCATCCGCCGGGTGGCCGGCGCGGTCCGCGTACCGGTCACCGCCGACGTCGAATCCGGGTACGGCGACAGCCCCGAAGAGGTCGCCGAGACGATCACCGCAGTGCTCGCGGCCGGGGCCGTCGGCGTCAACGTGGAGGACTCCCGGCACGACGGCGGAGGCCCGCTGCGCCCGTTCGACGAGCAGGTCGCCCGGCTCACCGCGGTCCGGACCGCCGCCGACCGCGCCGGCATCCCGCTGTACGTCAACGCGCGGGTGGACACGTATCTGCGCGGCGCCGGCGGCGTACCCGAGACGGTCGCGCGCGCCGAGGCGTACCTGGCGGCGGGCGCGGACGGGATCTTCGTACCCGGAACCGTGGAACCGGAGACGGTGGCCGCGCTGGCGGCGGCGATCCCGGCGCCGCTGAACGTGCTGGCCGGGCCGGGCGCGCCGCCGATCGCAGAGCTGGCCGCGCTCGGTGTGGCCCGGGTGAGCATCGGACCGGCGTTGGCCGAGGCCGCGTACGCGGTGGCCCAGCGGGCGGCGGCGGAGGTGCTCGGCGTCGGGACGTACGGCGCGCTCGCCGGCGGGCTCGACTTCGACGCGCTGAACGAGCTGATGCGGAGCTGACCCGGACGGCACGGCATCGACCGCGGGGCGGGGTACCGGGTTGAATGGTGCGGTGTCCGCCGTCGCGCCTCCGATCCGGGAAACCGCCGTTCGACGGCCGGGTGCCAGGTCGCCCCGGCGGGGGAGCCGCGGGTGACCGCCTCCGTCCGCCCGGTGCCCGCGCTGTTGGGCCTGCCCGTCGTCACGGGGGCCACGGCGGGGGCGTGCGTCGTCGCGCTCGCCGGCCTGGGTGCGGCCGGTCACGGGGGCTTCGCGACCGAGCCGGCCGGCACTCTCGCCCTGGCCGTGGCGGCAGTGGCCGCGGCAGTCGCCGCGTCCCGGCTCGCCCGGTCGGGCCACCGCGCCGCCGGGCGGCTGGCGACCTGGCTCGCCGCGTCGCTGCTGGCGTACCTGGGGTTCGCCGTCCTGGCGGTGGCCACCGTCGCGGCCGGGCACCGGTGGGCCGGTCCGGCCGTCGCGGCGTGGAACTCGGCGTGGATCCCGCCGCTCGCGCTCCTGCAACTGACCGCCTCGGCCGCCGTCCGCACCGGCACTGTCACCCCGAAGGCGCACCGGTACGTGGGTCTCGTCCTCGGTGCGGCCACGCTCGTCAACGCGCTGCTGACGACGGCGACCGAGCCGTTCGACGGGCTGCCGACTATCGCGGGGGAGTCCTGGCGTACCGCGTTCGCTCCGGTCGGCGCCGCCGTCACCCTGCTGGGCGTGGCGGCGTTGCTCCTGCTGCCGGTGACGCTCTGGCGGGCCGCCCTCGGCTCGCACCACACCGTGCGGGCACGGCTCGGCGTGGCCGCTGCGGCCACCACCGCGGCGCCGTTGACTGTCGTCTTCTGCCTGCTCCTCGCGATCGCCCGCGCCCCCGGTGACGTCGAGCCGTCGCTGGGCTCGGTCGCGTTCCTGGTGGCCCTGTCCGGCACCGCCGTGTTCGCCGTGGCCTGCGCGGTCACCGCCGCCCGGGGCGCCACCGAGCCTCGCCGGGTCGGCACTGTGGTGCGCGCCACCGGCCTGGCCGCCGCGGCCCTCCTGGTCGTCGGCGTCGGCACGCTCGTCGCCGCTCCGAGCTCGTCCCTGGGCCCGACCTCGGTCGCCCTGGTCGTGTCCGCGCTGACTGTCGTGGTGGGTGGCGGGGCGTGGGCCGGCGCCGGCCGGCTGGCGGCGCTGCTCACCGCCGCGCCGGCAGTGTCGGCGGTAGCGCCGGTGACGCCGCGAGGCGGCGCGGAGGGTACGGCGGTAGGCGACGCGCCACCGCACGCCGGAACGCCCGATGCGGCGGGGACGGCGGATGTCGTCGAGACGACGGGCCCGGGCAGGGCGGCAGTGGAGGCCGCGCCGGACGCCTCCGGTGCGCCACCGCACGCCCCGGCGTCGGCCGGTGCGGGAGTGCACGGTCCGGCGTCGGCCGGTGCGGTTCCGGCATCGGTCGGTCCGGCATCGGTCGGAGGGCTGACGGCGCGCGAGCGTGAGGTGCTCGCCGCGCTCGCCGAAGGCGCCAGCAACGCCGGGATCGCGGCGCAGCTCGTGGTCTCCGAGCGCACCGTCGACGCCCACCTGCGCGCCATCTTCGTCAAGCTCGACCTCACCCCGGGCGGCGACACGAACCGGCGGGTACGGGCGGCGCGGATCTGGCTGGAGCACGCACGACAGCGGCGCTGATCAGGGCTTTCCCGAAGATAGGTGTTGAGGCCGATGCCCGCGCCGGCGGTGTCTCGGCACGGTGGGGCGACACCCGATCGACGGAGGCTCCCACCGTGCCCGTACCGAACACCGTGCCCGTACCGAAGCTGCGCCGCGCCGCGCTCGTCGCGCTTTTCGTCCTGCTCCTGCTGGCCCTGGCCGGCCGTACCCTGTTCATGTTGTGGGAGCCGCCGTTCGACGGCGCGATCCACTACGACGACGTACGCGATCTGGGGTCCGCGTACTGGCCCATGAACCTCTACCTGGGCGGGCCCGCGTACGCCGTCTCCTGGATCGCCGCGGCGGTGTTCATCGTCGGTCTCGCCCGCGGCCGCGCGGGCGTGCTGAACCTGGTGGGGGCCTTCCTGGCCGGCCTCGGCGGTGTGGTGTTCGCGCTGGCGATCACCGCCGAGGTGCTGCCGTTCGCCTACGCCGCCGACCCGGCCGTCCTGCCGGAGCAGGAGGGACGCGCGTTGTTCGACGTGTTCAACGACCAACTGGACGGGCTGCTCCCGGCCATCCTCGGCAGCCAGGTGGCGATCGTCCTCGGCATCGTCCTGGCGCTCGCCGGGATCCTGATCGGCCGCACCATGCCGCGCCCGCTGGTCGTCGCCGCGTTCGTCTACGTCGTGGCGTTCGTGCTGGTCCCGCAGGACGCCGGTCGCGCGGTGGTCGTCGTGAGCTACCTGCTCCAGGTGGCGCTCGTCGCCGCGATCGGCTGGTACGGGCTGCGCGCCGCCACCGCCGACGAGCGCCCGTAGCAGAACGAGCCGGCCGGATCGGGTGATCCGGCCGGCTCGGTCCGGGACCGATCAGCTCCGTCGGCCCCGGTCGCTGTCACATCGGCGGGGCGACGTCCCGGCGCTCCTCGACCCGGCGGTACTCCACCGGCTGCTCGGCGGTGGTGACCACCTGGCGACGACGGCCCCACACCAGCGTGGTCATGATCAGGCCGAGGACGCCGGCCGCCATCAGGATCCAGCCGACGACGTCGAGGTCGACCCCGCCGACGCTGGCGTTGAGCGCGAACGTGAGGATCGCGCCGACCGCGATCAGGAAAATGCTCGTACCGATACCCACGACAGCCTCCTTCGGGGGATGGTTGTGCTGTCACCGGCCTCAGTACCCCGGCGGCGAGCGGCGCAACCACACGGCCACCGGGCGCGGCGGGGGCCTGCCACACGGCGATCTTGGCATCGGGTAGAGTTCACCCCGTCGCCGGCGCGAACCGGCGGCACGCGGACGTAGCGCAGCTGGTAGCGCATCACCTTGCCAAGGTGAGGGTCGCGGGTTCGAATCCCGTCGTCCGCTCGCGATTGCCCGGGCGATTGGCGCAGTGGGAGCGCGCTTCCTTGACACGGAAGAGGTCACTGGTTCAAACCCAGTATCGCCCACCGAGAGTCACCCTCACCGCCCGCCGGCGCCGCCGGTCGATCGGCGGACGCATCCCACCGGACGGTTCGTACCGGCCACATCGGTCACCCGGCTCCACCGTGCGGGTTATTCAGCCGCTGCCACCGCGCGTGTCACTGTGATGCCCGATGCGCAGGGAGGCGGTCACATGCACATGATCGAGCGGGGACGGTGGCGGCGGACGGCCGCCCGGTTAGGGGTGGCGACAGTCGTCGCGGCGGCCGGGGTGACGGTCTCGGCCGCGCCCGCGCAGGCCACCGCGACGCGGACGGCGGCGTTCTTCAGCATGGACGAGCCGGCGTCGTCGACGGTCCTGACCGACTACAGCGGCAACGGCCGCCACGGCACGATCGGCGGCGAGGTGGTCACCGGCGCGCTCTACGCCGGGGCGACCGGCCACCGCTTCGCCACCCACCTGCCCACCGACCAGGAGTACGTCCCGGGCCACGTCGACCTGGTGCCGCACAGCACCGACTTCAACCCGGACGCCGGGGACTTCTCGGTGACCATCCGCTACCGGACCACGTACTCCTTCGGCAACATCCTCCAGAAGGGACAGGGCAACACGGCCGGCGGCTACTGGAAGTTCGAGGCGCCGAACGGCAAGCCGAAGTGCCTGTTCCGGGGCGCGGACGGCGCCTCCCGTACCGGCTACACGGATGTGCCGATCTCCGACGGCCAGTGGCACACGGTCACCTGCAACCGCACCTCCGCGTACGTGGAGATGTACGTCGACGGCGTGCGGACCAGCCGCCTCAACGGGCCGACCGGCACCATCGCGAACACCTGGCCGCTGTCCGCCGGCGGCAAGAGCCAGTGCGACGGTACGAAGGTCACCTGCGACTACTTCGCCGGCGACATCGACTACGTGAAGATCCTGAAGGGATCGGGCGGCCCGGCCAACCAGGCGCCGGTGGCAGCGCTGACGCCGACCTGCTCCGGACTGGTGTGCACGTTCTCCGGCGCGGCCTCCACCGACGCCGACGGCGCGATCCAGGACCACAGCTGGAACTTCGGCGACGGGGACAGCACCGGCACCGCCTCCGTACCGACCACGTCGCACACGTACGCGGCCGCCGGCACCTACCCGGTCACGCTCACCGTCACCGACGACCGGGGCGCCACCGGCACCGCGACCGTCGACGTGACGGTGGCGCCCGTACCGGAGCGGATCTCGTTCGTCGGCCAGGCCACCGCGAACGCCAACTGGACCAGCCACACGGTCACCGTCCCGGCGGGCGTGCAGGCCGGTGACACGCTGCTGCTCCTGCTCAGCCAGAACACGCACACCGGCACCGGCGAGCCGACCGGGGTGAGCGGCTGGACCAGGCTCGACCGGCTCGACGGCGGCTTCGCCACCACCACCGCATGGTGGAAGACGGCGAGCGCGGGTGACGCCGGAACGGCGGTCCGGGTGACCCTGGACAGTCAGGCGAAGGGCAACCTGGTGCTGGCCGCGTACCGGGGGGTCGCCCCGGTCGCGCCCGTCTTCGCCAGGGCCACCGACCCGGCGAGCACCACCACCCGGATCACCCCGTACGCGCCGGTGACCGCCGCACAGAGCTGGGCCGTGTCGTACTGGCTGCACGGCGACAGCACCTCCACCGCGCTCACCCCGCCGTCCGGCGTGGCGGTGCGCAGCAACACCTCGCAGACCGGCGGCGGTCGGGTGACCGGCCTGCTCGCCGACTCGGCGAGCAGCGTGCCGACCGGCAGCTACGGCGGACTCACCGCCACCGGCGCCGCAGCCAGCACGACCACCACCACGTGGACGTTCGTCCTGCCCCCGGCCTGACCCATCGGGTACGCGAGAAGGCCGGCACCCCGGGTTCGGGGTGCCGGCCTTCACGCGCGTGTCTTACTTGTTCCAGTGCTGGGCGACGAGGTCGGCGGCCTGCTGCTCCCACTGGGCGTAGTGGTCCGGGTAAGCCGAGACCTGGACGGTCTGGGCGGCCTTGGTCAGCGGCATGTCCTGCCAGCCGTCGACCTGCTTCAGACCCTTCAGAAACGCCGTGGTCGAGTACTCGGGGTCGGTGATCTGCTCCACCGTGCCCCACCCACTGGACGGACGCTGCTGGAACAAGCCCTGCGAGTCATGATCGTTACGGTCGCCGAGGTGGCCGAGGTTCTCCAGCTTCGACTCCTGCAACGCCGTCGCGATCGACACGACCGCGGCACGCTCGTCCATACCGGCCTTCTTCGTCGCCGCG
>NZ_WBKS01000193.1:0-7499 GCF_008868145.1 Micromonospora sp. AMSO1212t | reverse complement strand
GCCGGTGGTGGGGGTGACGCCGCCGGTGCAGGTGACGCCGTTGACCGCGAACGCGGTCGGGACCGGGTTGCTGCTGTTGTTCCAGGTGCCGTTGAAGCCGAACGACGTGCTCGCGTTGGTGCCCAGGCTGCCGTTGTAGCTGACGTTGGCGGCCCGCACCGAGGCGCCGCTGGCGGTGATCTCGGCGCCCCAGAACTGGGTGACGGTCTGCCCGGCGCCGAAGGTCCAGGTGACGGCCCAGCCGTTGAGCGGGTCGCCGAGGTTCGTCAGGTTGACGTTGGCGGTGAAGCCGCCGCCCCACTGCGCGGTGACGGCGTAGTCGACGCGGCAGCCGGCGGCCGCCTGGGCGGCGGTCGCGCCGACGGCCAGGCCGGACGCGACGAGCGCGGCCGTCGCCGCGGCGGACGTCCACAACACCGTACGGCGGTGTCGGTTGATCATGCTGGTCTCCTGCGGGTGGTGGTGCCGTGCCCACGCCGGCACCGATGCCCGGTCGGTGTCGGGGCGGGCCTTGAAACCCGGACGCCAGTGCCATGCCGAACGCTCACGTCTCCCGCACAGTAAGCGCTTTCAGCGCAGCCTAACGATGGGTGTCGATGCGGTCAAACCTCGGTACGCACTGAACGATCCCGACGCGCCACCCGTATCCACCGCCGACCGGAACATCGGCCGGAACCGCGATGCCGGAGCGGGCACGAGCAGATTCCTCCAGTCGTCACTTCGCACCGTGGAGACGGGGCGGCAGCCGCCGCGCCGGCCCTCCCGGTCAACCAGAGGAGAGGTGCATGGCCAGGGGTACGCGCAAGACCGCGGTCCTGAAACTCGGCGGGGTGGGCGCCCTCGCGGCGCTGTTGCTCGCCGGTGGGCTGCAACTGGCGTCGGCGGGCGAGAACGGCCGCCCGGCCACCACTGCGGCCGCGCAGACCGTGAACTGCCCGACCGTACGCGACAAGCTGCCCGCCGTACCCGCGGCGGCCGCGGCCCAGGTGGAACGGGAACTGGCCAACCTGGACCAGGAGATCGCCCGGCAGAACGAGCGGCTGGCCCGGCAGGCGGTACGCCCCGAGGGCGGCCCGAACTTCGTCGACAACGCGATCCTCGGCCCGCTGCGCAGCAAGCGGATCGCCGTGCTCGACCGGATCGAGATCGCCTTCAACCGGATCGGCGCGCAGCGCCCGGACCTGGAGACGCTCGCCACCTGCTCGCTCAACGCCCCGGGCGTGCCGAGCGCCGTCAACGGTGGCGCCACCCAGAACGGCAACGGCCAGAACGGGGCCGGCCAGAACGGCAACGGTCAGGGCGGCAACGGTCAGGGCGGCAACGGTCAGGGCGGCAACGGCAACGCGGGCGGCGCGGCCCGGACCGTCGACTGCCCCCGGGTCGACCTGCCCGCCGTCCCGGCGGCCGCCGCCGCCCAGGTGCAGGCCGAACTGGCCACGCTGGACAAGCAGATCGCCGAGGCCGACGTCCGCCTCGCCCAGCTCGCGGTACGCCCCGAGGGCGGCCCGGCGTTCATCGACAACGCGATCCTCGGCCCGCTGCGCAGCAAGCGCGTCGCGGCGCTCGACCGCATCGAGATCGCGTTCAACCGGGTCGGCGCGCAGCGGCCGAACCTGGACGCGCTCGCCGCCTGCGGCCTGAACTGACAGGGCCCGGTCGCGGCCCGGCGGTGCGCATCCGCCGGGCCGCGACAGTGGTCACAACGGCCCGAACACGTCGTCCGGGTCGGCGTCCAGCGTCAGCGTCTCCAGCACCGTCAGAAGCTGCCGTTCCTCGTACCGGAAGTGCGACTCCATGATCGCCGCCACGCCCTCCAGGTGCCGGGCCAGTTCCCCGGGCGGGGCGTCCCGGGCCACCGCCGCGCCCAGCCCGGTCAGCAGGTACCCGATCATCGAGTGGTCCTGCCGCAGCCGGTCCAGCGTGGCGCGCAGCTCGGGATGCCGCGCCGCGATCGCCGGGAAGAGGCTGCGGTCCTCGCCCTCGTGATGCGCGGTCAGCGCCGCACAGAACCCGTGGCAGAACAACAGCAGCTCACGTGTCGCCGGGCGGGCCGGCTCACCGTCGGCGAGCGCCCGCCGGGTCACCTCCAGCGCCTCGCGCAGCCGCTCGTGGACGGCTCGCATCTCGCGGCTCCAGGCCACCAGCCTGGTCTGTTCGCCCTCAGCCACGTGGCAAGGGCGAAGGGACGACGAGTGTCATCGTCGTGCTCCCTTCGATCCGGCGCCTCCATGCCTGACACGGTCTGCCACCGGCACGCGACGCTGCGCGGAGCCTAACCGGCGGCACCGGCGCCATCAAGTAGTGCCAGCGCTACCCCGGTTCGGGCAGCAGGCGGTATGGAACGTGGCGCCCGATTCTCCGAGGCTTGAGGCCGTACCCGTTCACCTCCCTCGAGGAGTTCCCATGATCCGCCGTACCTTCCCGGTCGCCGTCGGCGCCACGGCCCTGCTGACCGTCGCCGCGCTGGGTGTGCCCGCCGCGTCCGCCACGACCACCGACGCCCGGCGTCCCGCCGGCGACGCCGTCCAGCAGCGGTTGGACGGCCTGATCGCCGAGCACGGCTTCCCCGGAGCGCTGGCCTCCGTACGCCGCGACGGCCGGGTGCGCGACTACACCGCGGGGGTCGGCGACCTGCGCACCGGGGCCGGGATCCCCCGCGACGCCCGGGTGCGCGTCGGCAGCAACACCAAGACGTTCACCGCCGTGGTCGTCCTCCAGCTCGTCGGCGAGGGCCGCATCGACCTGGACGCTTCCGTCGAGCGCTACCTGCCCGGCATGGTGCGCGCCAACGGCAACGACGGGCGGCGGATCACCGTACGCCAGCTGTTGCAGCAGACCAGCGGCCTGCCCGACTACGACGAGGTCGTGTTCAGCGAGGCGCAGGACCTGGTGAACCGCCGCAGCGACTACTTCGACCCGCGCCGGCTGCTGGACGAGGCGCTCACCCAGTCGCGGCGCTTCCCGCCGGGTCAGAAGTGGGAGTACAGCAACACCAACTTCGTGCTGGCCGGGCTGATCGTCGAGCGGGTCACCCAGCGCCCGGTCGGCGAGGAGATCACCCGGCGGATCATCGAGCCGCTGCGGCTGCGCGACACGTACTGGCCGCAGACCGGCGAGCAGGACCTGCCCGGCCGGCTGCCGCGCGGATACGTGGCGGTGGAGCCGGGCGCGCCGTGGGTCGACGTGACCCGGATGGACCCGTCGCTGGGCTGGGCCGCCGGCCAGCTCGTCTCGACCCCGTCGGACCTGCGCACGTTCTTCGAGGCGCTGCTGGCGGGCAAGCTGCTCGAGCCGGCCCAGCAGGCGGCCATGACGCGTACCGTGCCGGCGCCCGATTTCGAGCCCACCGGGGTCTGGGAGTACGGCCTGGGCATCGCCCGGCACACGCTGCCCTGCGGCGACCACGCCTGGGGACACGGCGGCGACATCCAGGGCTTCCAGACGCGCAACCTGTCCACCAACGACGGGCGCAGCGCCGTGGTCGCGGTGACCGGGCTGCCGACCAGCATGGAGATGCTGGAGGCGGTCACCAGCACCGTCGACGCGGTCCTGTGCGACACCCGCCGCTGATCCGGGCCGCACCGCAGGCGCGCCGCCTCCCCGTGAGGCGGCGCGCCTGCGCGCGTGGGTCTACCGCCGGCCGTCGAGATAACGCAGCACGGCGGTGACCCGGCGGTCGGCGCGGTCGTCGGGCGGCAGGCCCAGCTTCGCGAAGATGTTGCGGATGTGTTTGTGCACCGCGCCCTCGGTGACGAACATCCGTTCCGCGATCGCGCTGTTGCCCAGCCCTTCGGCCATCAGCGCCAGCACCTCGTGCTCACGCGGCGACAGCTCGGCCAGCGCGGTGTCCGGCCGGCGGTTGCGGGCGAGCAGCTGCCCGACCACCTCGGGGTCGATCACGCTGCCGCCGGCCGCGACGCGGTGCAGCGCGGCGAGGAACTCCTCGACCCTGCCCACCCGTTCCTTGAGCAGGTAGCCGAGCCCGGACGCGCCGACCGAGAACAGCTCGGTGGCGAACGCCTGCTCGACGTACGCGGACAGGACCAGCACCGCGAGGCCCGGCAGGCGGCGTCGGGCCTCGACCGCGGCGACGATGCCCTCGTCGGTGTGGGTGGGCGGCATCCGCACGTCGACGATCGCCACGTCCGGCCGGTGGTCGTCCACGGCGGTCAGGAACTCCCCCGGTGTGCCGGCGGTGGCGACCACGTCCAGGTCCTCGGCGCGCAGCAGCAGCGCCAGCCCTTCGCGCAGCAGCGCGTCGTCCTCGGCGATCACGATCCGCATGGCAGCTCCACGTGCATCCTCGTCGGTCCTCCCGGTGGGCTGGTCAGCGTCATCCGCCCGTCGTAGGCCCCGACCCGCCGGCGGATGCCGGTCAGACCCGAGCCGCGCGTCTCGTCGGCGTCCCCGCGCCCGTCGTCGGTGACTGTGACGAGCAGCCGGTCCCCCTCCCGGCGCACGGAGACGTCCACGGCGCTCGCGCCGCTGTGCCGGACCACGTTCGTCAGCGCCTCGGCCACCACGAAGTACGCGGTGGCCTCCACCGCCGCCGCGCAGCGCACGTCGACGTCCACCGACAGGCGGCACGGCACCGCGCACGCCGCGGCGAGTCCGTCGAGTGCCCCGGCCAGGCCCCGGTCGCCGAGCACCGGCGGCAGGATGCCGCGCACCACCGTACGCAGCTCGCCGAGCGCCTGCTCGGCCGCGTTCTGCGCGCGTTCCAGGATCTCGTCGGCGCGGGCCGGATCACGCCGTACCGCGCGCCGCGCGGCGCCGAGCAGCACGTTCACCGCGACCAGCCGGTTCTGGGTGCCGTCGTGCAGCGAGCGTTCGATCCGGCGCAGCTCCACCGCGTGGGCGTCGAGCGCGGCGGCACGGGTGGCGGTGAGTTCGGCGACCCGCAGCGACAGGTCGACCCCGGGCGGCGGGGGCAGCAGCCGGCGGCCCGGCCGGGCCTGGATCCGCGCCAGGGCCGGCCCGGTCGTGGCCGTGAGGACCAGCCATCCGACTCCGAGCAAGCCGACAACGAGCGCGTCGCCCAGCCCGCCGATGTGCCACCAGACGATCCCGGGCGCACCGGCCCCCGGCGGCAGCAACCGGTACCACAGCGGGAACGTCAGGTCCTGCACGGCGTAGATCGGCAACGTGAACGCGATCAGCCCGGTGCCGAAGCCGAACGTCCCGTGGACGGCGACCCAGCGCAGCTCCCGCCGCACGACCGGATCGCGCAGGGCGGGGCGCAGAGCCTCCGGCGCCGGGCCGGGCGACGGGATCGGCGACCCCGACCGGGACAGCCGGGCACGCTCGCGGTCGGCCACCGACCGCACCGCCCGCAGCATCCCCGGTACGAGCAGCAGCCCGACCCCGCCGACGCAGGCCGCGGCCACGACGACCAGACCGAGCAGCACGCCGAGCGCCAGCACGGCGGTGCCGAGCCCGCCGACGAGGTGCTCCAGCGCGTCCACCGCGGCGCGGAACCGCCTGCGCACGTACTCCATTCCGGCCCACCCCCCGGCCGCCACGATAGGTCACCGCTGTCGCCGCCCGTCAGGGCCGGACGCGGAAAGTACAGCCTGCTGTACCCCGGCCGTCGTGCTGGCGGGATCGTTCCCGGCCGGTCGCGCGCCTAGCGTCGACGGGGAAGGACGCACCCGAGGAGGCAGCCGTGAACGACCTGGACCGCACCGCCGAGAAGACCGCCGCGACGACGACCCGGATGCGCCCGCTGCTCTGGCTGGTGCTCATCGTCAGCGTGGCCGCCAACGTGACGCTGTCGAGCGTTCTGGACAACCCGTGGGCTGGTTCGGCCTTCGGCGCGCTGGCGCTGGCGTGCGGGGTGACGCTGGCCGTGAACCACTACCGCAACCGCTGAGCGCCGCGGGGCGGGCCGTGACGACGGTCGGCCCGCCCTGCCGCGTTCGCCCGCGCGAGCGCCCCACCGGCTGTGGCGGGCGTGGTGACCGCCGCCGTCCGGTGGACAGGCCGGTTGCGTTAACGCTGCGAATCGATTGACAGTCGGCTATGTGAACGCCAGGCTAGGGGGCGTTGTTAGCGTTAACGCGGCCGTCATCTCCACCGCAGAGGAAGGCCACCGTCGTGCCCCTGACCCGACGCGCGTTCACAGTCGGCGCCCTGTCCGCCGCTGCCGCCGCCTCCGGCGCGCTCAGCCTGCCCCGCGCCGCGCTCGCCGCCCCGAACACCGCCTACGCGATGGTCTACTTCACCGAGACGCCGAACGGCCTCGGCGCCGACTACGGCCTGCACCTGGCCGTCAGCCGGGACGGCCTGAACTGGACCCCGCTGAACCAGAACAACCCGGTGGTCACCCCCACCGCCGGGCAGCTCGGCCTGCGCGACCCGTTCGTGCTGCGCAAGAGCGACGGGACGTTCGTGGTGCTGGCCACCGACCTCAAGGGCACCAACTGGGGGCTGACCAGCCAGTACCTGCACGTGTGGGATTCGGCCGACCTGACCGCGTTCACCGGCTACCGGCGCATCCGGATGCACACGCTCGACACCCACACCTGGGCGCCGACCGCGTTCTGGGACGCCGCCCGCGGCCAGTACGCCGTCGTCTACTCCGCCAACAACGGCCGGGACGTGCTGTTCGTCAACTACACGAGCGACTTCCGCACCGTCAGCGCCCCACAGGTGTACTTCAGCCCGAACTTCGGCGTGCTCGACGGGGACGTGGTGGTCGACGGCGGCACCACGTACCTCTACTACAAGAACCTCGACGACGGGTACCTCTACGGCGCCCGCTCCACCACCGGCGCGCCGAACAGCTTCACCACGTACACCAGCGGGCTGCGGCAGGGCAACGCGATCGAGGCGCCGCTGCTGCTGCGCACCAACGAGGGCGGCTGGCGGCTGTGGGGCGACTCGTTCAGCCCGGTCAACAACGACTACTACGCCTGGTCCACGACCAGTATCTCGGGCAACTCGTGGACGCCGCTGAACCAACGCGACTACACCCCGCCGCTGAACTCGAAGCACGGATCGATGATCGGCATCAGCGACGCCGAGTACGCCGGCATGGTCAACCGCTGGGGCACGCCGAACTGGGTCCGGCTCAAGTCGTCGAACCTTCCCGACCGCTACGTCCGGCACGCCGACCGGATCGCCCGCGTCGACACGTACCCGTTCGACCCGTACCAGGACCAGATGTGGCGCATGGTCCCCGGCCTGGCCGACTCCGCCGGCGTCTCCTTCGAGTCGGTCAACTACCCCGGCAACTACCTGCGGCACTACGACTACGCGGTCCGGCTGGACCCGAACGACGGCAGCGCCACGTTCCGCGCCGACGCCACCTTCCACCGCACCGCCGGCCTGGCGGACAGCACCTGGTCGTCGTTCCGGTCGCACAACTTCCCCACCCGCTACCTGCGGCACTACGACTACCGGCTGCGCATCGACCCGCTCGACGCGGGCTCCCCCGCGATCGACCGCCAGGACGCCACGTTCCGGGTCACCGCGTAACCGTCCCCACCACCGTCCCC
>NZ_WBKS01000192.1:0-7629 GCF_008868145.1 Micromonospora sp. AMSO1212t | reverse complement strand
GTGTCGTACCCCGATCGGGCCGCACCCCGCCGGCCGGGCACCGTCCTCGCCGCGGCGGCGCTGCTGCTGGCGATGGCGGTCGGCGCCGTGGCGTACGCGGTGGCCAACCTGGCGGTCGGCGGCGGCGGGCGGGTTCAGGCCGGGTGGTGGTCCCCAGGGCGTCGGCCCGGGGGCGGTCGCGCCGGACACGGTCGAGCCGTAGCCGGACAGCCGCAGCGGCGCGGTACGGCGACGCAGGAACGCGCCGGACGACGGCAGCGTGAGCAGCACGGCGACCACCAGGTAGCCGAGGATCTGCGCCACCGACAGCGTCGCGTTCACCGGGATCCACCAGGACGGGTAGGCGTCCCCGACGAGCCCCAGCAGGTCGGCGGTGATCCGGTCGTCCGCGCCGAGCCGCAGCGGGGCGGCCCGCTGGCCGACCAGCACCGCCAGCCCGCAGCAACCGCAGAGCAGGCCAGTACCGGCGACCACCCAGGTCGCCGTGCGGGCGCCGGACCGGCCGGCGAGCAGGCCGAGCGCGAGCCCGACGAGCAGCAGTGCGGCGAGCACGCCGAGCACGGCGGCCAGCACTGTGGAGCCGCGCAGCAGACCGGCCACCTGGTCGATGTCGCCACCGCTCGCGCCGGTCCGCTGCGCCGCCGCATCCCGGAACCGGTCCACCGTGCCGCCGCCGACCGCCAGGTTGGCCACCGCGTACGCCACGGCGCCGACCGCCATCGCCAGCAGCAGCGCCGCCGCGGCGAGGACGGTGCCCGGCCGGCGGGGTGCGGCCCGATCGGGGTACGACACGACTGATCCCTCCGGTAGGCGTCGGCTTGCAACCTACTCGGAGGGATCGTCGGCGTCGCTGCAATCCGGACGTCAACTTCCGGATGGCGGCTCCGGGTCGCGGCGCTCGCCCGGCTGACCACCGGGCGCGGACGGCGGCTGACCGCCGGTCGACGGCGGCGTGCCGGGAGCCGGCGGGTACGACGGGTACGACGGGTCGCCCGACTGGCCCGGGTGCGACGGGTACGCCGGGTAGGCGCCACCGGGCACCGGCGGCTCCCAGCCGGCCTTGGGCTTGCGGAAGAACTCGTTCGCCTGCGGCAGCGCCAGCAGGATCAGCGCGGCAAGCAGGGCGAGCAGCGCGACCAGGCCCAGCAGCAGGTTGACCGGGGTGTACCAGGACGGCAGCGCGTCCTCCAGCCGGCGCTGGATCTCCTCCGAGCTGGGCATGTCACCGGTGGTGTTGCCACCGCCCGTCATGCCGCCGGTGAGACCGGTCAGCAGCCCGCCGCCGGTGCAGCAGAACAGGATGCCGCCGAGCACCCACGTGGTGATCCGGGAGCCGTTCTTGCCCCGGTTGTTCAACAGCGCGAGGACGACGAGCCCGGCCGCGATCAGCAGCGACACGACCGCCGTGATGATGCTGAACGCGTACGCGATGTCGGCGGCCCCTTCGGCCGAGGTACCCGCGTACGCGTCGGTGAGAACGTCGCGGATCTTGCCGACGACGGCCAGTGCCACGATCAGGTTCAGCACCTGGATCGCGGCGACGAGGATGAGCAGCCAACTGGAGAGCGTCACCACGCCGGGACGCGTACGGGGCGGAGTGCCCGGAGCATCGACCATGATTCTCCCTTCCTGGATCAGATGCCCACCGTAGCGATCTTCGACCAGCTCAGCACGCCCGAATGGCTCACCTCTCGGCGGCGCGCCGCAACCGGCGGTGCTCGGCGGTGACCACGCCGAGCAGCGCGAGATCGAGCGCGACGGCGGAGACCGCCCCGAACTGGTTCACGGTGAAGTTGAAGACCTGCCCGAACAGCAGGTCGACGAGCAGCGCCAGCTTGAACAGGCGGAACGCCTCGGTCCGGTTGCGGCGCAGCAGCCAGGCGGCCCACAGGCCGAGCACGGCGGTGACGAGCGCGGTGGCGCTGACGCCGAGCACCGCGCCCCACTCCCGTTCCTGGTCCAGCTTCCCGGTCACGCCGTCGACGAACACCGCCACCACTGTCAGCACCGGCTCGACGACCAGGTAGACCACCACCGGCCAGACCAGCCAGCGGCGTCCGGCCGCCCAGACGGCGAGGCGCCGGGCCCGGTCCGCCGCCCGCTGCCAGAGCGGCACCGGCGGCGGTTCCCGGTGGGGTACGGCGTCCAGCAGTTGCGCCATCGCCGTCTCGGTGGCCGGTCCGGTGCCCTGCACGAGCCGCAGCACGGCGATCCGGCGGCGATCGGTCAGCCCGCCCGGCAGGCCGCTGAGCACCATGTCCAGCGCGTTCGCGGTGCGCTCGGCGGGGGTCAGCCGGGACCGGCCGGTGCGTCCGCGTACCGCCTGGGTGAGCAGGACCAGCAGCGCGAACGCCACGTAGATGATGGCGGCGGCGGGGGCGTAGAAGTAGTCGGTGCCGGTGGTGACGAACTTGCCCACCTCGTCGATGAACAGCCCGAACCCGATGCCGCCGACGACCGCACCGCCGGTACGGGCGCCGCCGCCGAGGAAGACGAGCGGGATGCCCAGGCCGACGGCGAGCAGCAGGCCGCCCCAGAGGACGTGTGCGATGTGCAGCCCGCCGCCACCGAGCTGCGGATAGTCGGTGGCCTTCAGGTAGGCGCGGACGGCGAGCACGGTGACCACGCCGGAGAGCACGAACGCCTGGAGGTAGGAGGCCGCCTCGACCGCCCGGGTCGGCAGCCGGCGGACCAGCCAGCCGATGCCCGGTCGGTGGCGCGGCGATTCGGGTGGCATGTCCCGAAACCTAGTAGCCGCGCCACTCCTCGCGGGCGTAGTCCAGCACCCTCGGCCGCAACAGCGTGGAGGCCGGCACGTCGAGCCGGGCCCGGTCGGCGGGGAACGTGCCGGCGGCGGCCAGCACCGCCGGGGTGAGGAACCGCAGCGGCGGCGGATCGTCCGGCAGCGCCAGTTCGGGCGCGACGTCACCCGGCGCGGCGAGCACGAATCCCCAGTCGCCGAAGCTCGGCACGTCGACGTGGTACGGCACGGTGGTGAAGCCCGCCTCGCGGACCGACCGCTCGATCGACCAGTACGACCGGGGCGCGAAGTAGGGCGACCCGGACTGCACGACGAGCCGCCCGCCGGGGGCCAGCACCGGCCGGATCAGCGTGTAGAACTCGATCGTGTAGAGCTTCGCGGTGGCCGTCTCGTCCGGGTCGGGCAGGTCGGCGATCACCACGTCGAAGCGGTCCGTGGCGGTACGCAGCCAGGCGAACGCGTCCAGGTTGAGCACCCGTACCCGGGGGTCGGTGAGCGACTCCCGGTTCAGCTCGCGCAGTTGCGGCTCGCGGCGGGCCAGCTCGACCACGGCCGGGTCGAGGTCGACGAGCGTCACCGAGCGAACGTCCGGGTACTTGAGGATCTCCCGCGCGGCCAGCCCGTCCCCGGCGCCGAGCACCAGCACGTCGCCGTGCGCCCCGCGCATCGCCGGGTGCACGAGCGCCTCGTGGTAGCGGTACTCGTCGATCGAGCTGAACTGGAGGTCCCCGTTGAGGAACAGCCGCAGGTCGGTGTCGGAGTGGCCGGCCTCGCGCACCGAGCGGGTCAGCACGATCTCCTGGTAGCGGCTGCGCTCGGCGTGCACCACCGGATCGCGGTAGAGCTGCTGGCGGGTGGTCACCTCGAAGTCGTGGGCCGTCACCCAGGCGTACCCGAGCAGCAGGCCGACCACGACGGCGCCGGCGCCCACGCCGGCCCGCGCCCGCCGGCTGAGGTCGGCGCGGAACACGGTGAAGACGAGCACGACCCCGGCGACGGCGTTCACCGCGCCGACCACGAGCGCGCCCTTGAGCTGGCCGAAGACCGGGATCAGCAGGAACGGGAAGGCCAGCCCGCCGAGCAGCGCGCCCACGTAGTCGGCGGCGAACAGGTCGGCCACCGCGCTGCCCGCGGACTGCTCCCGGATGCGTTGCAGCATCACCATGAGCAGCGGGATCTCCGCGCCGATCAGCAGGCCGAGCACGAAGGCGGTGCCGACGAGCGCCGGGCCGTACAGGTCGAGCCAGGCGAACGCGGCGTAGAGGCCGAGCACGGAGAGGCCGCCGAGCAGCGCCAGCGTCAGCTCGATCACCGCGAACGAGACCACCGCCCGCGACTGCAACGGCTTCGCCACCAGCGCGCCGACGCCCATCGCGAAGACCATCACGCCGAGCACGATCGACGCCTGACCGACCGTGTCGCCGATCAGGTAGCTGCCGAGCGCGACCAGCGCCAGCTCGTACACCAGGCCGCAGGCCGCGCACACGAAGACCGCGAGCAGGACCGCCGCGCGGGCCAGGCGCCACCGCGGCCGTGCGGCCACGTCGACGGTCACTGTCTGCTCCGGGTACGTCCGGCGGCTCCCGCCCCGGCGCGCTGCGCGGGCACCCGTACCCGGTGGTTGCGGCGCTGTCGCACGCCCACGGCGAGGAACAGCGCGGCGAGCAGGAACAGGCCGACCGAGCTGAGCACGTAGATCCAGCGGTCCCGCCAGAAGTCGTTGCCGGCGTCCGGCAGCGGGGCGGCGGCTGCCGACGGCGCGGCGGTGGGTGTCGCGGCCGGCTCGGCGAGCCCGCGCTCGGCGGCGAGCAGCGGCAGGATCGTGGCGGCCCGGGTGACGGCCCAGCCCGGGTCGTCGACGAACGCGTCCTCGTCCAGCCCGAAGCGGCCCAGCCGGGTCTCGATCGCGGCGAGGTCGGCGAACTCGATGTCGTCCGAGCCCTTGATCCGGATCGTGGCGGAGTCCTCCGACTCGCTGCTGGAGGTGGTGTACCTGACGTTCGCGGAGACCGCGAGCCAGCGCGTGCAGCCGGGTGCGTCGACGACTGTGGTGCCGTCGCCGAGGTTGGAGCCGACGCTCACCTCGTCATACACGTCGAGCAGTTCCCAGCCGTAGCAGATGCCCTGGCTGTCGGCGGCGGCGCGGAGGATCGGCACGGTGCCGGAGCGCTCGTCGGTCGCCGGCGCGGGGACGGAGGTGTCCGAGTCGCCGCCGAACGCGCCGATGGCGCAGACGACGACCACGACCCCCACGACCACGGACCAGATCACCGTCTGCGTGCGCTTGTCCTTCCCCGCCGACTGCTGTGCGGGCCTGCCGCTCATCAGATGATCGCGGCCGCGATGATCGCGCCGGTTGCGAGGTGCACGGTGGCGGAGACCCACACCGCCGGGTGCGGCTCCGGGTCCACCAGCAGCTCACCGAGCTTGCCCGGGGTGGCCACGTCGAGCAGCACGAACGCCGCCGCCATGATCACCAGACCGAGGATGCCGTACGCGGCGGCGCCAACCAGCCCCAGCGTGAAGTCGTCGTCGCTGGCCACGATCGCGGCGACCACGATCGTGCCGACCCCGAGCAGGTTCGACGAGAGCAGCAGCGCCGCGTTGCGGTTGCGCTCGGTCCAGATCAGCTCGTGGAGCTTGCCGGGGGTGGCCAGGTCGACCAGGACGTAGCCGATCGCCATCAGGACGACGCCGACCGCGCCGTAGGCGAGGGTGACCAGCAGGTCGGTGACGAGATGCTGCACAGGAGACTCCAGGGTGAGGGGGTCGGAGGGGCTACTTGCCGGAACCGGGGCCGCCGCCCCGGACCGTGCTGCCTCGGCCCCAGCCCCAGCTGTTGCCGACGACGCTGTGGTACCGGGGGTAGGCGGTGGTCATCCTCTCCAGCAGGATCACCGAGCCGACGGCGAGCGGGAGGATGACCACCGAGTCGTCGTCGTAGCGCAGGTAGACGCCGCTGCCGTCGACGTACTGGTCGGCCGGCTTCCAGGCGTCGGTGATCTGCTTGGACACCTCGCTCGGCGCCTTGTTCGAGGTGTACGCGATCGCGTTCGAGCCGATGTCCCGCCCGGAGGCGCGGGAGTAGTTGTCCTCCACGTAGCCCCGGGGCGAGAAGTTGCCGTAGAAGATCGTGAACGCGGCGATGAGCGCGCCGATGACGGCGACCGCCACGCCCACCACGAACCACCGTCGGTACGTCACAGCTCCTCCACCACCGTCTCGGTCAGGACCAGCTCGTTGGTCTGCGGGTAGGCGTGCCAGGTGCGCCAGGCGAGCACGCCGTCCGGCGGGCCGGGCCGGACGGAGAGCGCGGTGACCGCGTCCTCGTCGCCGGGGAAGACCCCGATCAGCGCGTACGGGTCGCCCGCCAGTTCGGCGCGCAGCGCCGCGACCCGGGTACGCAGGCCGTCGCCCTCCGGCCGGAGCACCGTGGCGAGGAACCGGTAGCCGGCCGTCTCGTCGTGCAGCGTGCCGGGCAGGTGCGGCGGGCGGCCGGGCAGGCAGGCGACCGTCTCGGTGAGCGTGCCGAGCACGACCTGGTGGGAGGCGCCGAGCAGGCGCAGCCGCAGCCGGGGCAGCCCGGGCAGGTCGATGTCGCGTACGGCCAGCGCCGGCAGCTCCGGGCCGCCGAGGGCCAGGCTCAGATCGGCGGCGCTGGTGTCGACGTAGGGCGCGTCCAGACAGACGAGCACGTCAGCGCACCGTCTCCGGGCCGCCCTGCGGGTAGATCATCACCTCGGCGCGGCGCAGCTCCTCGCCGAGGTTCACCTCCCAGCCGGCCTCTCCGTACGCCTCGAACGACAGCCGTGCACCGCCGGGCGCCTGGTAGTCGTAGTAGCGCATGGTGCCGTGCGGGTCGAGGCCGGTGCCCTCGGTGGCGGTGTACCGGGCCTGGCCCGACTCGTCCCAGTTGTAGCGGCGGCCGGCGATCTCCAGCGTCGGGGCGCCCGGCGTGACGGTGGCCCCCGGCTCGCTGGTCCAGAGCACCATCTCCACGTCCGGGTCGGTCTCGACGGAGAGCCAGCGCTTCACCCCGCCCGCGTCGTCGAGCAGGTGCTCCGCCCAGCTCCAGCCGCCCTCGACCAGGTGCACCGAGCCGCGCACGGTGTACGGCACCGCGCGGATCTCGACGATGTCGCCGGGCTTGAGCGCGCGCGGGTCACCCCGCAGCGCGTCGGCGTCCCGGTCCCGGAACGGGTCACCCGGCGCCGCCTTCGTCTTCGGGCCCGACGCCGACCGGGACTTCCGTACCGCGATGACGGCGATCACCACACCGGCCACCCCGACCAGGCACCCCAGCGTGGTCACCACGTACGCCAACGAACCGTTCACGACCGCCTCCCCCAACGTGCTCGGCGGGAACGGTAACAACCGCACGCACGCCTGATGAAGTCCTGTTCGCTGAGTGTGCGGTCAGCTACTGGTCGCCGCCGGCGAGCCGGTCGGCCGCGTATCCGCCCAGCGTGGCGCGACCCATGAGGCAGCCGGAGAACGTGGTGAACTCGCCGTCGTCGCCGCGCAGCCGCGCCCAGGCGTCCCGCCCGGCGGCCGGGTCGACCGCCTCCAGCAGCGTCGCCGCGTACGCCCGGCCGGCCGGCGAACCCTTGCGGAGCAACCTGTCGATCCGCTTGCGGGCCGCCTCCGGGTGCTCCCGCAATCCCTGTTCCAGCGTCCGGTACGCCTCGGTCGCGGGCAGGATCTGCCCCGCCAGTCCCACCCCGCCGAAGGCGAGGGTGTCCGCGTCGTCGAGTTCCCGCACGGCCGCGTCCAGTTCCCGTTCCCAGCTCCCGCTCATGCCCCACTATGTGCCCACCCCGCCACCCCGCCCAACCACAAGGAAGGGCCCCTGTTAACGCCTCCGGTAG
>NZ_WBKS01000191.1:0-7645 GCF_008868145.1 Micromonospora sp. AMSO1212t | reverse complement strand
GGGCCGGCGTTGGAGGTGGCGGACCTCCTGTGCCGGGTGGCAGACGCCCGTGGCAGACTGGTCAATCGGCCACCGGTTCCGGTTCACGCCCGAGCCCGTCCTGACGACGGGGAGCACCGACGGCGACCCGGCGACCACCGACGAAAGGACCGAGGCGACATGAAGCCCAACATCCACCCGGAGTACCAGACCACCGAGGTCCGCTGCTCCTGTGGCAACTCTTTCACGACCCGCAGCACCGCCAAGGGCGGCGCCATCAGCGTCGAGACCTGCAGCGCCTGCCACCCGTTCTACACCGGTAAGCAGCGCGTGCTGGACACCGCCGGCCGGGTCGCGAAGTTCCAGCAGAAGTACGCCAAGGTTCAGGCCAAGAAGGCCAAGTAGCTCCGTCGACGACGCCCGTGTCCGGCTCCTGCCGGGCACGGGCGTTCGTCCGTTTGCGCCGGTTTCATCCCCAAGGAGCATCCGCAGCATGAGCAGTGAGCGCCTGGCCGCCCTCCTCGACGAGTACGCCGAGCTGGAGCGGCGGCTGGCCGACCCGGCCATCCACGCCGACCAGGGCACCGCCCGGCGGGTCGGCCGTCGGTATGCCGAACTGGTCCCGCTGCACAAGGCAGCCGGCGAGCTGGAGCAGGCCCGGGCCGACCTGGTCGCCGCCCGCGAGCTGGCCGCCGAGGACGCGACGTTCGCCGCCGAGGCGGACACCATCGCCGCCTCCCTGCCGGCGCTCGAGGAACGGCTCGCGGAACTGCTCATCCCGCGCGACCCGCACGACGCCAAGGACGTGATCGTCGAGATCAAGGCAGGCGAGGGCGGCGAGGAGTCGGCGCTGTTCGCCGGTGACCTGCTGCGGATGTACACCAGGTACGCCGAGCGGCACGGCTGGGTCACCGAGGTGATCGACGCGCAGGACTCCGACCTCGGCGGCGTCAAGGACGTCTCGCTGGCGATCAAGAGCAAGGGCGTCCCGGAGGGCGGCAACGGCGTCTGGTCCCGGCTCAAGTGGGAGGGCGGCGTGCACCGGGTGCAGCGCGTCCCGGTCACCGAGTCGCAGGGCCGGATCCACACCAGCGCCGCCGGGGTGCTGGTGCTGCCGGAGGCGGAGGACGTCGACGTCACCATCGACCCGAACGAGCTGCGCATCGACGTGTTCCGCTCGTCCGGCCCCGGTGGTCAGTCGGTGAACACGACCGACTCGGCGGTACGGATCACCCACGTGCCGACCGGCATCGTGGTCTCCTGCCAGAACGAGAAGTCGCAGCTGCAGAACCGGGAGCAGGCCATGCGTATCCTGCGCGCCCGGCTGCTGGCCGCGGCCCAGGAGCAGGCGGACGCGGCGGCGTCGGACGCCCGCAAGGCGCAGGTCCGCACCGTGGACCGGTCCGAGCGGATCCGCACCTACAACTTCCCGCAGAACCGGATCACCGACCACCGCATCGGCTACACCGCGTACAACCTGGACCTGGCGCTGGCCGGCGAGCTGGACGGGGTGCTCGACGCGCTGGCCGAGGCGGACCGCGCGGCGCGGCTGGCCGGCGAGACCGAGCTGTCCCGCCGCTGACCTGGCGCGGCCTGCGCGAAGGCCGCCGCGCCGCCCGTGCGGACCCCGCGAAGGCGACCTTCGGGGTACGGCCTCAGCTCGCCCGCAACCGCGCCTTGGCGCGCAGCATCTCCCGGTCGGCCAGCTCGAACGCGGTGCCGAGCGCTTCCCGGACGCTCACAGTGGTGCTGCCGTCGACCTCGGCGAAACCGATCGTCACCCCGACCGGCGTGCCCGGCACGAGGGACTCCCAGTCCTCGGTGCGGACGGCCGCCTCGATCCGGCGGGCCACCTCGACGGCCTCCGGCATGACGGTGTCGGGAAGCACCACGACGAACTCGTCGCCGCCGTAGCGGGCCACGAAGTCGCCCCGCCGCATCACCCGGTTGATCACCCCGGCCACCCGTTGCAGCACCAGATCCCCGGAGTGGTGGCCGTGGCGGGTGTTCACCGCCTTGAACCCGTCGAGGTCGCAGACGCCGATCACCACCCGCTCGCCCCGGGACACCACAGCGCCCAGGTAGCGCTCCAGCCGGCGCCGGTTGGGCAGGCCGGTGAGCGGGTCGGTGAGCGCCTCGCCCTCGTACCGGGCCGCCTCGCGGCGCATCTCCTCGTGGTCGATCCGGGCGGCGATGCCGTCGATGTAGACGTCCCGCAGCCGGTCGCTGCGCCGTGCCGCGAGCCGGAACGCGTGCCTGTCGGCCCGGTGCGCGCCGGCGTGGTCACCGGCCCGGGCCAGCGCGACGCTGCGCAGCCGGGGCGCCTCGGCCGCGCCGAGCGTCTCGTCGGAGACCTGGAGCGAGTCCAGCCGGGTGACCGCCTCGATCGGGCGGCCGGCGGCCACCGCGAGGCAGACCTGACCGAGCTGGCGCAGGTCGCGGGCGCGGGCGCTGTCGCCGCCGTGGCCGAGCAGCCGGTTCGGGTCGGCGTCCCCGGCGGACTCCACCCGGTCGCCGAGCGCGGCCCGGCGGGCGGCGGCGTAGCCGTACGCGGCCAGGCTGCTCGGGCGCAGGTTGCCGGCGCCCCCGCCACGCAGGAACCGGGCCAGGTCACCGGCGACGTCGCGCAGCACCCGCAGGCAGCCGTCGCTGTCGCCGTTGTGGTCGAGCGCGACCGCGTTGCGCAGCCGGATCCCCGGGGCGGCGAACGTCTCCTCCGGGATGCCGGCGCTCAGTCCCACCTCGCGGGCGCGCTCGATCGCGCCGAGCGCGTGGCCGTGGAAGCTCAGGTACGAGTACGCCATCGCCAGGTCGTGCCAGCCCCAGGCGGTGTCCCGGTCGGGGGTGTCGTCGGCGCCGAGCGCACGGGCGGCCCGGACCAGGTGCATCACGCACCGGTCCAGCGCGCCCTGGTGGTGGGCGGCGAGCGCGGCCAGCGCGTTGAGGTGCCCGTGCAGGTAGGGCTCGGTCAGGTCGCGTACGGCGGCGGAGGCGTCCTCGACGGCCCGGGTGAACTCGGCGGTGCGGCCGAGATTGATCAGCGCGGACAGGCGTTGCACCAGGGCGTCCGCGCGCGCGTACGGGTCGTCGGTGGTGCGGATGACGCGGTCGAGCAGGGCGCACGCCTCCGCGGACCGGCTGGCCTCCTGCAGTGACCGAGCGCGGCGGAGAGCGTCAACCTGGTCCTCGACCTGGTCGAGCCAGCCCACTCGCGACCTCCCTGCGGTGTGCGCCCGGACGCACCCGCTCGTGAGGTGGGCCGCGACGCCTCATGATTATTGCGTGACCGCACTCCCGCAACACCCGTCCGAAGGGACAGAACGCGAACGCCCCTCGCTGGTGATCAACCGGGTGGCGCGCGCGCTCGCGGCGGCCGGCGTCGAGGCGCCCCGCGCCGAGGCCGAGCAGCTCGCCGCGTACGTCCTGGAAGTGCCGCGTGGCCGGCTGGCGCTCGCCGACGGGTTCACCCCGGCGCAGCGCGACCGCCTGGACGCGCTCGTCGGGCGGCGGCTGACGCGCGAGCCGTTGCAGCACCTGCTCGGCTCGGCCGGTTTCCGGCACCTGGAGCTGGCCGTCGGGCCGGGCGTCTTCGTGCCCCGGCCGGAGACCGAACTGCTGGCCGGCTGGGGGATCGAGCGGGCCCGGGAGTGCGCCGCGCCGCTCGTGGTCGACCTGTGCAGCGGCTCCGGCGCGATCGCCCTCGCGGTCGCGCAGGAGGTGCCCGCGGCCCGGGTGGTGGCG
Organism: Micromonospora sp. AMSO1212t; assembly: GCF_008868145.1. Classification (NCBI taxonomy): domain Bacteria; kingdom Bacillati; phylum Actinomycetota; class Actinomycetes; order Micromonosporales; family Micromonosporaceae; genus Micromonospora; species Micromonospora sp. AMSO1212t. The sequence goes on along the minus strand of NZ_WBKS01000191.1, from coordinate 3,925 downwards.
GTGGAGCGGTCCCCGGCCGCGCTGGCGTGGCTGCGGCGCAACGCGGCCGGCCGGGCCGCCGCCGGGGACCGGCCGATCGACGTGGTGGCCGCCGACGTGACCGATCCGGACCTGCTGGCCGACCTGGCCGGACAGGTGGACGTGCTGCTCTGCAACCCGCCGTACGTGCCGAGGTCGGTGACGGTGCCGCCGGAGGTGGCCGGGCACGACCCGGACGAGGCGGTGTTCGGCGGCGCGGACGGGCTGGACGTGATCCGGCCGGTGGTCGACCGGGCCGCCGCGCTGCTGCGCCCGGGCGGCGCGATCGGCATCGAGCACGACGACACGCACGCGGCGGCGGTGCCGGCGCTGCTGCGCGGCGACGGCCGCTACGACCGGGTCGCGGAACACCGGGACCTGGCCGGGCGGCCCCGCTGGGCGAGCGCGTCCCGGCGGGCGGACGGCACCCACGCCGACCCGGCCCCGGCGTGGCAGACTGACTCCTCGTGATGCTCTACGACTGTCGGTCGCCCGCCGACCGGGACCGCGGCATCGCCGCTGCCGTCGAGGCGGTCAAGAACGGGGAACTCGTCGTCCTGCCGACCGACACGGTCTACGGCATCGGGGCGGACGCCTTCACCCCGTACGCGGTGAAGGCCCTGGCGGACACGAAGGGTGCGGCCCGGCAGGCGCCCCCGGTGCTCATCGGTTCCCGGCACACGCTCGACGGCCTGGTCTTCTCGCTGCCCGGCGCGGCCCGCGACCTGGTCGAGGCGTTCTGGCCCGGTGCGCTGACCATCGTGGTGGAGCACTCGCCGAGCCTGGCCTGGGACCTGGGCGACAACAGCGGCACGGTGGCGGTGCGGATGCCGCTGCACCCGGTGGCGCTGGAGGTGCTGCGGGAGACCGGGCCGATGGCCGTCGCGTCGGCCAACAAGATCGGCCAGCCCGCCGCGCTCACCGCCGAGGAGGCACGCGAGCAGCTCGGCTACGGCGTCCGGGCGTACCTGGAGGCCGGGCCGGCGGTGGACCCGGTGCCGAGCACCATCGTCGACCTGACCGGCGACGTGCCGCGGGTGCTGCGCGAGGGCGCGGTGACGCTGGCGAAGCTGCGGGAGGTCGTGCCGGACATCCTCGACGAGCGGGGGGTCTGAGTGCCGCCCTTCACCGTCCTGCACGTCTGCATGGGCAACATCTGCCGGTCTCCGATGGCCGAGCGGCTGCTGCTGCTCGCGGTCCGCGAGCGGCTGGCCCGCCTCGACGTCGACCCGGCCGGGTCGGACGCGCTCGTGCACAGCCACAGCGCCGGCACCGGCGGCTGGCACGCGGGCGAGGAGATGAACCCGCCCGCCGCCCGGCAGGTGATCTCGCGTGGCGGTGACACCGAGGGGTTCGCCGCCCGGCGGCTGCGCTCCGACCTGATCGACGCCGCCGACCTGGTGCTCACCGCCACCGCCGATCAGCAGGAGTACGTGGTGGCGCTGCGGCCGGACGCCGCCGCGCGCACGTTCGTCCTCGGCGAGTTCGGCCGCCTGCTCGGCGGGCTGGACCGGTCCGCCCTGCCGCCGGCCGAGCCGACGCCGGACGCCGTGTACGCGCGCGGCGTCGCGCTGGTGGCGGCCGCCGACGCGGCCCGGCAGAACGCCTCCGCGCTGTCCACCGACGATCTGGACGACCCGTGGGGCCGGGGCGACCAGTGCTTCAGCCGGGTCGCGGACGAGATCGAGGAGACGGTGCAGCCGCTGGCTGCCGCACTACTGCCCTGAGATTCATCCTTCCTCGCGAACTTCCTGCGCATTTCGCGGAAGGTGTCGGCAAAAGCGAGCAATCCGGTCATTCTGAACGGGTCCGTACGGCCGGCTCCTGCGGGGAGAGCTGATGAACCGGGCCTATCTCGACAAGCTGTTCACCGTTGTGCTCGCCGGCGTGCTCGCCGGACTGGCCCTGGCCGCCGCCGCGCTGCCGGCCGCACTGGTCTTCGGGCTGGGCGTGAAGAACCTGATGCCGTACACGGTGCTGCCGGAGGCGCTCAAGACGCCGCAGCCGGCGCAGCGTTCCAACCTGTACGCCAACGACGGGCGGACGCTGATCACCTCGTTCTACGTCGAGGACCGGGTGGACGTGCCGGTCGGCGAGGTGGCGCCGGTGATGCGCGACGCGATCGTGGCCGCCGAGGACGTGCGCTTCTACGAGCACCACGGCGTCGACGTGCGCGGCGTGGCACGGGCGTTCACGGCCAACCGTCGCGAGGGCACCCGCCAGGGCGCCTCCACGCTGACCATGCAGTACGTGCGCAACGCGCTGGCCGGTGACCCCCGGCTGACCGAGGAGCAACGCGCCGCCGCCACCGAGATCACCGTCGGGCGCAAGATCCGCGAGATGCGGTACGCGCTGACCCTGGAACGGCAGGTCGGCAAGGACGAGATCCTCGGGCGCTACCTGAACATCGCGTACTTCGGTGCCGGGGCGTACGGCATCGCCGCCGCCAGCAAGCGCTACTTCGCCACCACGCCGGACCGGCTCACGCTGGCCCAGGCCGCGCTGCTCGCCGGGCTGGTCCGCTCCCCGGCCGACGACCCGATCAACGGGGACGCCGACTCGGCGCTGCAACGCCGGGCGTACGTGCTGGACCGGATGGTGGAGACCGGCCGGGTGGGCGCGGCCGACGCCGAGGCGGCGAAGGCCACGGAGCTGGCCCTCAAGCCCAACACCACGCCGAACGACTGCGCCGCCGTGCCCGCCGACCACAACGACTGGGGCTTCTTCTGCGACTGGTTCACCCAGTGGTGGAACGCCCAGCCGGCGTTCGGCGAGAACGTCGACGAGCGGCAGCGGACGTTGCGCCGCGGCGGCTGGAAGATCGTGTCCTCGCTCGACCCGGACGTGCAGGCCAAGGCGAGCGAGCAGGTGCGGGAGATCTACCCGGAGACGATCCAGCGCGCCGCGCCGACCGCCGTGGTGCAACCGGGCACCGGACGGGTGCTGGCCATGGCGGTGAACCGCACCTACGGCACGACCGCCAACCCGGACGGGCAGCAGAACTACCCGAACACGGTCAACCAGCTGGTGGCCGGCGGGGGTGGCATCACCGGCTACCAGGCGGGCTCCACGTTCAAGCTGTTCGCCCTGCTGGCCGCGCTGGAGTCCGGGCTGCCGCTGGACACCGAGTTCGACGCGCCGCGCGTCTACGTGACGCAGTACCCGGTCGGCGCCGGCCCGGCGAGCTGCGGCGGCCGGTGGTGCCCGGCGAACGCCAACACCTACTGGATGGACGGCGACCGGGACATGTGGGACGCGTTCGGCCGGTCGGTGAACACGTACTTCGCGTGGCTGACCGAGCGCGTCGGCGCGGACCGGGTGGTCGAGATGGCCCAGCGGCTGGGCATCGTGTTCCGCGCCCCGGCCGACGCCAAGATGGCCCGCGAGGGTGCCAAGAGCTGGGGGCCGTTCACGCTCGGCGTCTCCGCCACCACGCCGCTGGACCTGGCCGGCGCGTACGCCGCCGTGGCCGCCGAGGGCACCTGGTGCCGGCCCACGCCGGTCACCTCCATCACCGACCCGGCCGGCCGGAAGGTGGCCGCCGGGAACACCGACTGCCGGCAGGTGCTCGACACCGAGGTGGCCCGCGCGGCGGCCGACGCCAGCCGCTGCCCGGTCGGCGACCAGTCGATGTACCGGCGCTGCGACGGCGGCACGGCCGAGGAGCTGGCCCCGGGCCTGGGCCGGCCGGTGGCGGGCAAGACCGGCAGCTCGGAGCGGAACGCCACCGAGACGGTCGTCGCGTTCACCCCGCAGCTGTCGGTGGCGACGATCGCCGCGAACCCGGACGACCCCCGGGACGCGGTCGGCGGCGGCGTGCAGAAACGGCAGATCGCCGCAGTGGGCCGCATCCTCGCGTGGTCGCTGCGCGACGAGCCGGTACGCGACTTCGTCCCGCCCGGCCAGG
>NZ_WBKS01000190.1:0-7744 GCF_008868145.1 Micromonospora sp. AMSO1212t | reverse complement strand
TCCGCCCATGCGGTCACCGTACTACAGATGTAGTCGGCCGCACTACGGCTGTAGTCTGACCGGGTGACCGATCGCCGGCAGCTCCTGCTCGACGCCGCCATCCGGGTGCTCGGCACCGGAGGGCCGCGGCAGCTCACCCACCGGGCCGTGGACGCGGAGGCGGGCCTGCCCGAAGGCTCCGCGTCCAACCGGTTCCGCACCCGGGAGGCGCTGGTCACCGGCGTCTTCGACCGGCTGGTCGAGGTGGAGACGGCGGCCTGGCAACGGCTCGCCGCGGACCTGCCGCCGGGCGACGTCGCCGCGTTCGCCGCCGTGGTCGGCCGGCTGATCCGGGAGTTCACCGACCAGCAGCGGGTGCTCACCCTGGCCCGGTACGCGCTGTTCGTCGAGGCGGCCGTGCGGCCCGACCTGCGCCCGGCGATCGAGGCCGCCCGGGCACGGCTGGCCGGCTGGGGCGAGCCGCTGCTCGCCACGCTCGGCTCGACCGATCCGCCCGCCCACTTCCGGATGCTGCTGGCACTCGTCGACGGGCTGCTGAGCAACCAGCTCGCCTCCCCCGATGACGGCTTCGACCCGGAGGCCGCCGTCGCCACGCTGCTGCGCGGCCTCCGCGCCGGCTGACCGGATGCCAGGCGGCAGGCGTCAGGCGGGCCCACAGGCAGCCGGCGTCAGGCGCGGGCCGATCAGACGCCCCGAGGTCAGGCGCCGCCTCCGGCCAAGCAGGCCAGCGTCGCCTCACCGAGGGTGGTGAGGCGCCGCGGCACGGCCGACGAGGGCGGGAACGGCTCGATCCACCCCGGGCCGGCGGCGAGCACGCGTACCCCGGGCAGGTCCCGCCGCAGACGCACCAGGCGGTACGCGCGGCCCGTCAGCGGCGACTGCGACCAGACCACCACCACCCGCGGGCGGACCTGGACCACGGCGCTGGCCAGCGCGGACCAGGGCAGCGCCGGGCCGAGGTGCAGCGCGCCCCGGCCGCGTTCGCGCAGCGCCGCGGCGAGGGCGTGCAGCCCGAGGCAGTGCGTCTCGTGCTCGGCGCCTGCGAGCAGGACGCCCTGGGCGGGAAGCGGCCGGGAAGGCTCACGGCCGAACACGTCCAAGCCGACGCGTACCCCCTCGGAGAGGGCGTGCTCGACGGCGATCTCGGCGGCGCTGTCGCCACGCAGCGTCCCCAGCAGCGGCAGGCAGACCTGCTCCCAGGCCGGCACCACCCCGACCTCGGCGGCCAGGTCGAGCACCAGCCCGGCGACCCGGTTGTCGTCCAGGTCCTCGGCGGCGGCGGTCAGCCGTTTGCGGGCCGTCTCGACGGCCCCGGCCGGCATGTTCTCGGTCAGCAACGGACGTACCCCCGGGTAGCTCTCCTACCCAGGGTTCGTCCGCACGGCCCGATCCGGATGCGCCACCGGTGAATCCGGCCGGAACCCGGTCAGTCCGGGAAGGTGACGACCCAGCGGGCGCCCTCGCCCCGGGCCAGCCGCTCCAGCGCGGCGGGCGCCTCGGCCAGCGGCACCGTGCCACTCACCAGCGGTCCCAGATCCAGGTCACCGGCGGCGAGCGCTTCGGCCAGCTCCGGCACCTCCCGGTCCGGGTCGGTCGAGCCGTACACCGAGGAGCGCAGCGTGCGCGCGGAGTGGAAGATGTCCAGCGCGGAGAGGCTGAGCATGTCGTCCTTGCCGCCCATGCCGACCACCGTGACCGCTCCCCCGCGCCGCGTCGCCCGCCAGGCGGCGCGGATGGTGGCGGACCGGCCGACGCACTCGAACGCGTGGTCCACGCCGCGTCCGTCGGTGCGGACCCGGATCTCCTTGCCCAGCCGGTCGTCCGAGCGCAGGAAGTCGGTGGCACCGGCGGCGAGCGCCAGCTCCCGCTTGGCCTCCACCACGTCCACGGCGAGGATCGGCGCCGCGCCGGCCCGCCGCGCGGCGGTCAGCACGGCCAGCCCCACCCCGCCGAGCCCGATCACCGCCACCGACTCGCCGGGTGCGACCCGTGCGGTGTTGCGGACCGCGCCGACGCCGGTGAGCACCGCGCAGCCCAGCACCGCGGCCTGCTCCGGCGGCAGTCCGGCCGGCACCGGTACGGCGGCGTGCTGCGGCACCACCACCTCCTCGGCGAGCGCGCCGAGTCCGAGCGTGACCTGAAGGGGCTCACCGGCGGCCGTCTCGCCCCGGGGTGTGGACGGGTTGGGGTTGGCGGCGCAGAGCCACGGTTCGCCGTGCCGGCAGTGCCAGCACTCCCGGCAGGCGGGCGCCCAGTTGAGCACCACGGGTGTGCCGACCGCGAGCGTCGTGCCGGGCCCGGCCTCGGCCACCACGCCCGTCGCCTCGTGCCCCAGCACCAGCGGGTACGCGGGCGCCAGCGTGCCGTCCACCATGGCCAGGTCGGAGTGGCAGATGCCGGCGGCGCGGATGCGTACCCGCAGCTCGCCCGGGCCGGGCGCGGGCAGGCGTACGTCCTCGACCGCCGGTGTCTCGCCCCGGCCGCGTACCACGAGCGCCCTCATCGCTGGATCGCCTTCAGCTCGGTGAACTCCTCCACGCCGTACGCGCCCAACTCCCGGCCGAGGCCGGACTGCTTGTAGCCGCCGAACGGGGCGAGCGGATTGAACGCGCCGCCGTTGACGTCCACCTGGCCGGTACGCATCCGCCGCGCCACTGCCAGCGCCGCGTCCTCGTCGGCCGACCAGACCGCGCCGGCCAGCCCGTACCGGGAGTTGTTGGCAATGGCGACCGCCTCGTCGGTGTCGGCGAACGGGATCACCGCGAGCACCGGCCCGAACACCTCCTCCTGGGCGAGCGCGCTGTCCGGGTGCACGTCGGCGAAGACGGTGGGCGCCACGAAGTGCCCCTGCGACGGCAGCGGTGCGTCCGGACCACCGGCAACGAGCCGGGCGCCGTCGGCGAGCGCCCGGTCGACGTGGTCGCGTACCCGCTGGGCCTGCGCGGCGGAGGCGAGCGGGCCGAGCCGGGTGGCCGGGTCGAACGGGTCGCCGAGCCGGTAGCCGGCCACCGCCGCCGCGACCAGGTCCAGCGCCTCGGCGTAGCGGTCGCGGTGTACGAGCATCCGGGTCCAGGCGGTGCAGGTCTGCCCGGAGTTCAGCAGCGCGTTGCCGACGCCGACCTTGACCGCGGTGGGCAGGTCGGCGTCGGCCAGGACGACGTTCGCCGACTTGCCGCCGAGTTCCAGCGAGACCCGGGCGAGCCGCTCGGCGGCCAGGCGGGCGATGCGCCGGCCGGTGGCGGTGGAGCCGGTGAACGAGACCAGGTCGACGTCGGGGTGGGCGGCGAGCGCCTCGCCGGCCACCGGGCCGGTGCCGGGCACCAGGTTCACCACGCCGGGCGGCAGGCCGGCCTCGGTGATCGCGTCGAACAGCAGGTACGCGGTGAGCGGCGTCAGCTCGCTGGGCTTGAGCACCACTGTGCACCCGGCGGCGAGCGCGGGCGCGACCTTGGCGACCACCTGGTGCAGCGGGTAGTTCCACGGGGTGATCGCCCCGACCACGCCGACCGGCTCCCGGACCACGAGCGAGTTGCCGACCGTGTGCTCGGCGGCCGGGCGGGCGGCCAGGTCGACCATGCTCCGCAGCACGGTGAGCGGCAGCCCGGCCTGGACGCGCGTGGCGAGCTTGAGCGGGGTGCCCAGCTCGGTCGCCACGGTGCGGGCGATCTCGTCGGCGCGGGCGGCGAGCGCGGCGTGCAGCCGGTCCAGGTGCGCGGCCCGCTGCTCGGGGGCGGTGGCGGCCCAGCCGGGGAACGCGGCGCGGGCGGCGGCGACCGCGCGGTCCACGTCGGCCGGCGTGCCGGCGGGCACCTCGCCGACGATGCTCCCGGTGGCCGGGTTCTCGACCGGGATGGTGTCGCCCGACGACGGGTCGACCCAGTCACCGGCGACGTGCAGGTGGCGGCGCGTCAGCAGGGCGGGAGGGGCGGCGGCGAGATCCATGGCGTCCTTCGGGGGCGGTGGAAACTAGCGGTGGGAGTTTCGACGCTACTCCGGACCGCCGACCCGTTCCAGCGGGGCGACGGTGGCCGCGTACTCGGCGGCGAACCCGTGCAGCAACGCGTCCAGGCCGAGCGCGAACGCCCCCTCGTCCACGCTGCGCTGGTGGCCGGCCAGGCGGTGGGCCTGGTTGAGGTGCGGGTGCGCGGCGTAGAGCGAGGGGTCCTCGACGAAACCGCGGGCGAACGAGCCGAGCGCGGACCCGGCCACGAAGTAGCGCATCGCGGCGCCGATGTGGGTGGCCCGCGCGGGCGGCCAGCCGGCCCGGACCAGCGCGCCGTAGACCGCGTCGGCCATGGCGAGCGCGGCCGGACGGCGGCCCGGCCCCTGCGCCAGGTACGGCACGATGTTCGGGTGCGCGGCCAGCGCGGCCCGGTACGAGCGCGCCCAGCGGCCGAGCGCGTCGAGCCAGTCGTACTCGTCGAAGACGCCGATGTCGACCGTCGCCGCGACGCCGTCCGCCACCGCGTCGAGGATCTCCTCCTTGGTGGCGAAGTGGTTGTAGAGCGAGGGGCCGCGTACGCCCAGCGCGGCGGCGAGCCGCCGGGTCGAGAGCGCGTCCAGCCCGTCGGCGTCGATCAGCGCCAGCGCGGTCTCGACGATCCGGTCGCGGGTGAGCAGGGCCTGTCGGGGTCGGGGCACCTGGTCATCATCCTCTCTTCGACACCGGGTCTGGACGCGGGAAAACTTCCAGCGCTAGTTTAGAGGCAGTCGACCTGAGGGGGCACCGTGGACTTCGCACTGTCCGACGAGGAACGCGCGATCCGGGACACCGTTCGCACGTTCGTCACCCGCGAGGTGATGCCGCTGGAAGCGGAGGTCCTGCGCCGCGAGCGCGCCCACCAGCCCGGCCTGGACCGCTCCGAGCTGCGCGAACTCCAGCTCAAGGCCAAGAAGTTCGGCTTCTGGGGGCTGGCCACGCCCGAGGAGTACGGCGGGATGGCCCTGCCTGCGGTCATGCAGTCGCTGATCTGGACCGAGCTGGGCCGCAGCTTCGTGCCGTTCCGCTTCGGCGGCGAGGCCGACAACATCCTGTTCCACGCCACCGAGGAGCAGAAGCGCGAGTTCCTGATCCCCACCATCGAGGGGGAACGGATCTCCTGCTTCGCCATCACCGAGCCCGGCGCGGGCTCCGACGCGGCGAACATCAAGCTGCGCGCCCGCCGCGACGGCGACGAGTGGGTCCTCGACGGCGAGAAGACGTTCATCACCAACGGCAACGACGCCGACTTCGCCATCGTGGTCGCGGTGACCGACCCGGAGAAGGGCGCCCGCCGCGGCGGCGCGACCGCGTTCCTGGTGGACCGCGCGATGGGCTGGCGGTCCGAGTTCATCCAGACCATGGGCGAGGGCGGCCCGGCCTCGCTGATCTTCGACGGCGTACGGGTGCCGCACCGCAACATCCTCGGCGAGATCGGGCAGGGCTTCACGCTCGGCATGGAGTGGATCGGCAAGGGCCGCTACACCATCCCGTCGCACGCCATCGGCATCGCCGAACGAGTCCTCCAGATGGCCATCGACCACGCCAACACGCGGGAGACGTTCGGCGCGCCGATCGGCACCAACCAGGCCATCCAGTGGATGATCGCCGACTCGGAGACCGAACTGGAGGCGGCCCGCTGGCTGATCCTGCGCTCGGCCTGGACGGTCGACCAGGGCCTCGACCCCCGGCACGCCTCCTCGATGGGCAAGCTCTACGGCGCCGGCATGGTCAACCGGGTGGTGGACCGGGTGCTCCAGATCCACGGCGGCATGGGCTACACCCGGGAGCTGCCGATCGAACGCTGGTACCGGCAGGTCCGGCTGTACCGGATCTTCGAGGGCACCGACGAGATGCAGCGGCTGATCATCTCCCGCGACCTGTTGCGCGGGTACACGAAGATCGGCGGCCACCTGGCCTGACGCGTTGTGTCCCAACTCTGACTCTGCGCAACCGGGCGCGGGCGCCAGGTGTGTCCCCGGCAAAGGCACCACCAGCCGGAGGAGATGCACATGCGCACTCGAACCACGGCCGTCGCGCTCACGATGGCCGCCGCCATGCTCGGAGTCCTCGCGGTCTCGGCCGCACCGGCCTCGGCGAGCGTGAGTCAGGGGTACATCACCGGTTCCGGCGACTGGCGGGACGACTGGGGCGACGAGGGCCCGATCTCGACGTCGACACGCTCCTACAGCAACGTCGTCGCCATGTGGCAGATGATCCTGTGGGCCGACGGCTACCTCACCCACTCCGACGTCGACTGCCGGTTCGGGCCGCAGACGACTGCCGCCACCAAGCGGTGGCAGAGCGCCCGGGGCCTTGTCAGCGACGGCGTCGTCGGTGCCAGGACTCTCTCCCGGGCGGCCACCCGGCTCGTCGTCTGGGAGGGCGAGGGCTGGTACGCCTACGACGGAGCGACCGACTACTTCCAGCTCGGTCGCCGGACCGACGGCAGGTGGGACATGACCCTCGGCCCGGACCGCGGATGGAAACTGCTCTCCTACACGTCCGCGACCTTCGACGTCTGCTGACCGATCGGGACGGCCGGCGCGCGGTGGCGCGCCGGCCGTTCTGGCTGTTCTCGGCCGCTCTCCGACTGTTCTCGGGCCGCTCCCCGGCCCTTCTCGGGCGTTCTGGCCGTTCTCCGGCCGCGAGGTCAGCCGGTCAGCGCCTCGACCGCCCGGTCCACGTCCGCCTCGGTCGTGTAGAGGTGGAACGAGGCGCGCACTCGGCCGGCCCGTACCGCCGCACGCACCCCGGCGCGGGCCAGCCGCTCCTGCGCGTCCGGCACGTCCACCGAGACGATCGCGCTGTCGCCGGGCGGGCGGCCCAGCCCGGCCAGGAACCGGTTGGCCAGCCCCACGTCGTACGCGCGCACCGCCTCCGGGTCCAGGTCGGCGAGCAGTTCCAGCGCCGGAGCCGCCCCGGCGTAGCTCATCCAGGCCGGGGAGATGTCGAAACGCCGGGCGTCGTCGGCCAGGCGTAGCGGCAGACCGTAGTAGGAGGCGTGCGGGTCGCGACCGGCGTACCACCCGGCCGCGTCCGGGCGCATCCGCTCGCGCAGCGCCGGGGCCAGGTAGGCGAAGGCCGAGCCGCGCGGCGCCATCAACCACTTGTACGCCGCCACCACCACCGCGTCGGCCCGGTCCGCCGCGAACGGCAGCCACCCGCACGCCTGCGTGGCGTCCGCCACCACGAGCGCGCCGTGCGCCCGGGCCGCCGCGACGATCTCGTCGTACGGAGTCACAGTGCCGTCGGCGGACTGCACCACGCTGAACGCCACCAGGTCCGTGTCGGCGTCGATCGCGTCTACCAGGCCGGCCAGCGGCACGGTGCGCACCCGTACGCCGCGCTCCTGCTGGACCAGCCACGGAAACAGGATCGACGTGAACTCGGTCTCGGGCACCACCACAGTCGCGCCCGCCGGCAGCCCGGCCGCGATCGGCGCGACGAGTTGTGACGCGCTGGCGCCGACGCTCACGTCGGCGACGTCCACCCCGGTCAGCCGGGCGAACGCGGCCCGGGACCGGTCCACCGACTCCTCCCACACCTCGAACGACACCCGCCCGGTCCGCCAGTCGGCGAGCACCCGCTGCAGGGCGTCCCACACCGGTTCCGGCGGCAGTCCATAGGTGGCCGTGTTCAACCAGCCCGGCTCCGGTTGCCACAACTTCTGCGCCTGCTCCAGCTCCATAGCCCAACGCTAACCACCCCCTCCCCCCCCCCCCCCCCCCCCCCCCCCCCCCCCCACACCCCTCTCACCCCCCC
>NZ_WBKS01000189.1:0-7824 GCF_008868145.1 Micromonospora sp. AMSO1212t | reverse complement strand
CCGGGGCCCCGGCCCCCCGGAAGGCGACCGCGCGCAAGGCCACCACCGCCGACGTGGCCAAGGCCGCGGCCCCGGCGAAGGCCACCAAGGCGACCCGCGCCACCAAGGCCACGGTGGCGGCGAAGACCGCCGCGGCCAAGCCGGCCAAGGCCGGCGGCAAGGCCGAGGGCCCCGACGGTGAGATCGACCCGGAGGAGCTGGCCGCCGCGATCGAGGACGTGGTGGTCGAGGAGCCGGCCGAGCTGACCCGGGCCGCCGAGGCCGACGCGGCCAGCTCCGCCACCGACAACGACTTCGAGTGGGACGACGAGGAGTCCGAGGCGCTCAAGCAGGCGCGCCGGGACGCCGAGCTGACCGCCTCCGCCGACTCCGTGCGGGCGTACCTGAAGCAGATCGGCAAGGTGCCGCTGCTCAACGCCGAGCAGGAGGTCGAGCTGGCCAAGCGGATCGAGGCCGGCCTCTACGCCGCCGAGCGGCTGCGCGCCGCCGACGAGGGCGAGGAGAAGCTGGTCCGCGACCTCCAGCGCGACCTGATGTGGATCTCCCGAGACGGCGAGCGCGCCAAGAACCACCTGCTGGAGGCCAACCTCCGCCTGGTGGTCTCGCTGGCCAAGCGCTACACCGGTCGCGGCATGGCCTTCCTCGACCTCATCCAGGAAGGCAACCTCGGCCTCATCCGCGCCGTCGAGAAGTTCGACTACACCAAGGGCTACAAGTTCTCCACCTACGCCACCTGGTGGATCCGCCAGGCCATCACCCGCGCCATGGCCGACCAGGCCCGCACCATCCGCATCCCCGTGCACATGGTCGAGGTGATCAACAAGCTCGGCCGGATCCAGCGCGAGCTGCTCCAGGACCTGGGCCGCGAGCCCACCCCGGAGGAGCTGGCCAAGGAGATGGACATCACACCGGAGAAGGTGCTGGAGATCCAGCAGTACGCCCGGGAGCCCATCTCGCTCGACCAGACCATCGGCGACGAGGGTGACAGCCAGCTCGGCGACTTCATCGAGGACTCCGAGGCGGTCGTCGCGGTCGACGCGGTGTCGTTCTCGCTGCTCCAGGACCAGCTCCAGCAGGTCCTCCAGACGCTGTCCGAGCGTGAGGCGGGCGTGGTGCGGCTACGTTTCGGCCTCACCGACGGCCAGCCGCGCACCCTGGACGAGATCGGCCAGGTGTACGGCGTGACCCGGGAACGCATCCGGCAGATCGAATCCAAGACCATGTCCAAGTTGCGGCACCCCTCGCGTTCCCAGGTGCTCCGCGACTACCTGGACTGACCGCGCACGTCAACAAATCGTGCCGGTTTGATCACCAGCCGTACAACACTCTTTGGTGATCGGTCGGTTGCCTGTTTGTGATCGTTGACGTGGCACCCTTGGTGCACGGCACACTGTCCTCCACGCCAGGTGTGACCTCGGTCCCCCGCGGGCACACAGGGAAGGCAGGGCCCGAGATGGGTGTTGCACGATAGGTGAGCAACCGAAGAGAGTGTTCATCGGTGACGACCAGAGGAGGAAGGCGATGACCCCGACCCTCACGCCGCCGCCCGAGACGGTGAGCCCCCCGGCCGCCGATGAACGGTGCGACCGCTGCAATGCTGCCGGCAAGCTCCGGATCACTCTGGCGGGTGGGAGCGAGCTGGTGTTCTGTGGGCACCACGCGAACAAGTACGCGGAGGATCTCGTGAAGATCACCGTGCGCTACGCGTCGGACCCGGAGTTCAGCTGGCGTGGCGCCGATCTGATGGCGAACTGAGGTCCGACAGGAAGTCCATAACCCGACATGACCGGCCGGAGGCACCCGCAAGGGGAGCCTCCGGCCGGTTTTTCGTGCCCGGTCGACCCGTGCCCAGCCGGACCGTCAGAGGGTCTGCACGGTGGCGATGCGCTCCTCGAGCTGCTCGATCGTGGCCTGCGCGCTGGGCGGGCCGCCGCAGATCCGGCGCAGTTCGGCGTGGATCTTGCCGTGCGGCTGGCCGGTGTGGTGGTGCCGGGCGGCCACCAGGGCGTTCAGCTGCCGCCGTAGCGCCACCCGGCGCTGGGCGGCACTCATCGGTGGGGGCGCCGCCGCCGGGGCCGCAGCGGCCGGCTCAGCGGTCCGCTGGGCGGCCCGGCGCTTCTGCGCGGCGAGCTGTTCGGCCTGCCGCTTGGTGAGCAGCAGCGAGACCTGGTCGGCGGTGAGCAACCCGGGCAGGCCGAGGTACTCCTCCTCCTCCGGCGTACCGGCCTGGGCGGCGGTGCCGAACGACGCGCCGTCGAAGATCACCTGGTCCAGCTCGGCGGTCGCGGAGAGGGCGGCGAAACGCTTCTCCAGCTCCCCGCTCGCGCCGTCGTCGCGCTGGGCGCGCTCCAGCAGGTCGTCGTCGAAGCCCTCGCGGTCCTTCGGCTTGCCGAGCACGTGGTCCCGCTCGGCCTCCATCTCGCTGGCGAGCCCGAGCAGGTGCGGCACGCTGGGCAGGAACACCGACGCGGTCTCGCCGGCTCGGCGGGCCCGGACGAACCGGCCGATCGCCTGCGCGAAGTACAGCGGGGTGCTGGCACTCGTCGCGTACACGCCGACTGCCAGCCGGGGGATGTCGACGCCCTCGGACACCATCCGCACCGCGACCAGCCACCGTTGCTGCGAGGCGGCGAACGTCGCGATCCGCGCGGACGCGCCCTGGTCGTCGGAGAGCACCACGGCGGCCTTCTCACCGGTCACCTGCTCCAGCAGCTTCGCGTACGAGCGGGCCACCTGCTGATCGCTGGCGATGACCAGGCCGCCCGCGTCAGGCATGCCGTTGGCGCGCAGCACGCTGAGCCGGGCGTCGGCGGCGCGCAGCACCTGCGGCATCCAGTCGCCGGCCGGGTCCAGCGCGGTACGCCACGCCTGGGCGATCAGGTCCTGCGTCATCGGCTCGCCGAGGCGGGCGGCCAGTTCCTCCCCGGCGTTGGTGCGCCACCGGGTCTCCCCCGAGTACGCCAGGAACAGCACCGGGCGGACCACGCCCTCGCGCAGCGCGTCGGAGTAGCCGTAGACCGAGTCGGCGCGGGAGCGCAGCAGCCCGTCGCCTCCGCGCTCGTAGCTGACGAACGGGATCGGGTTGTCGTCGGAGCGGAACGGCGTGCCGGTGAGCATCAGCCGGCGTACCGCGGGCTCGAACGCCGCCTTCACACCGTCGCCCCAGGTGCGCGAATCACCGGCGTGGTGGATCTCGTCGAGGATGACCAGCGTGCGGCGGGTCATGGTGCGCCGCCGGTGCACCTGCGGCGCCATGCCGACCTGGGCGTAGGTGACCACCGCGCCGTGGAAGTCGGCGGCGGAGTGCAGGTCGGCGTTGCGGAACGCGGCGTCGAGCTGGATGCCGACCCGGGCGGCGGCCTGCGCCCACTGGGTCTTCAGGTGCTCGGTCGGCGCGACCACGGTGACCGCCTCGACGGTGCCGTCGGCGAGCAGCTCGGCGGCGATGCGCAGCGCGAACGTGGTCTTACCGGCGCCGGGCGTGGCGACCGCTGTGAAGTCATCGGTGCGGCGGCGCAGGTATTCCACGAGCGCCTTGCGTTGCCAGGCGCGCAGGGGCGGGAACGTGTCGAGCGTCGGCATCCGCGGTGGCACGCGTAGCTCCTCTCCGCCGCGGACGGCGGCGGGCCCGACCGGGGCCACGGGAGCCGCCGCCCATGAAAACGCCCTCGCGCATCCGGTGCCGCGAAGGCGGACTCAGCATAACCAGCGCGGGCCGTACGCCCCACTCGACGCCACGCCTGTCACATCCGCCCACCCCGGCGTGCGGCGGGTCAGGCCAGTGGTCCCCGGGTGCCGGTGCGCGGCGGCCGCAGCGTCGCCACCGGCGCGGACCAGCGCCGGCGCAGCGCGATCAGGCGCAGCCCGAACACGAGCAGGACGGCGGCGGTGAGCGGCACGGCGGTCGCCTGCCCGCACGCCGACAGCAGCGCCACCGTTACCGCCCCGGCGAGCGCGGCGAGGGCGTAGATCTCCCGGCGCAGCACCACCGGGATCTCGCCGGTGAGCAGGTCACGGCCCAGCCCGCCGCCGATCGCGGTGAGCATGCCGATCATGCAGGCGCCGACCGGCGGCACGGCGGCGTCGAGGGCCTTGAGCGTGCCGGTGACCGTGAACAGGCCGAGGCCGGCGGCGTCCAGCACCAGCACCGTGGTGCGCAGCCGGGCGAGCTGGGGGTGCAGCCAGAACACGGCGGCGGCGGTGAGGGAGGCGGTGGCGGCGTAGCGCCAGTCGGCGAACGCCAGCGGGGGAACCTCGTCGATCGCCAGGTCGCGGAAGATGCCGCCGCCGAGTGCGGCGACCATGCCGACGAAGACGACCCCGAACAGGTCGAGCCGTTTCGCCACCGCCGCGGAGGCGCCGGAGGCGGCGAAGACCGCCACGCCGGTGAGGTCGGCGAGGAGGAGGGCGGTGGAGGTGGTCACCGCCGCAGGTTACGTGCGCGGGCCGCGGAGCCGCCCGGGATCACTCGCGGTACGAGTCGTAGATCTCCTTGCACTTCGGGCAGACCGGGGAACCAGGCTTGGCCGCCTTGGTGACCGGGAACGTCTCGCCGCAGAGCGCGACCACGTAGGTGCCCATCACGGCACTCTCGGCGATCTTCTCCTTGCGGACGTAGTGGAACATCTCCGGACCAGTGTCCGCGTCCTTCAGCTCGGGACGCTCGAGAATCTCTGTACTCACGACTACACCTCCGGCGTTCCAGTTTTGCAGGTCGGTCCGCCCCGGTCCACCTGGGCCCCGGCAGGATGCGGCCCGTACGGTAACCGACGTGACCAAATTTCACATCAGTCTCGGTAGTGAGGTGGCCGACGCCCTGCGGGACGGCCGCCCGGTCGTGGCGTTGGAGAGCACGATCGTCTCGCACGGGCTGCCCCGGCCGGACAACCTGCGCGTGGCGCGCGAGATCGAGCAGGCGGTACGGGACGCGGGGGCGGTGCCGGCCACCGTCGGCATGGTCGCCGGTGAGCTGCGGGTCGGGCTGGACGACGCCCAGCTCACCCGGCTCGCCACCGTCGACGGCGTGAGCAAGCTCTCGGTCCGCGACCTGGCCCCGGCTGCGGCGACAGGCGCGGACGGCGCCACCACGGTCGCGGCCACGAGCGCGGTCGCGGCGGCGGCCGGGATCGGCGTGTTCGCCACCGGCGGGCTCGGCGGCGTGCACCGCGAGGCGGCGCAGACGTTCGACGAGTCGGCCGACCTGGTCACGCTGGCCCGGACGCCGATCGCTGTGGTCTGCGCCGGGGTGAAGTCGATCCTCGACGTGGGCGCCACGCTGGAGCGGCTGGAGACGCTCGGGGTGGGCGTGGTCGGCTACCGCACCCGCCGCTTCCCCGGCTTCTACCTCACCGACGCGGGCTTCGACCTGGACTGGTCGGTCGAGTCCCCGGAGCAGGTGGCCGACGTGCTGGCCGCGCGCACGGCGCACGGCGTGCACCACGGCGGGCTGGTGGTGGCCAACCCGCTGCCCGCCGACGAGCAGCTCGACCCGGCGCTGCACGACCGCACGCTCACCGAAGGACGGGCGGCGCTGGCCCGCGAGGGGATCACCGGCAAGGCCGTCACCCCGTTCCTGCTGTCGCACTTCCACGCCGCGACCGAGGGCGCGAGCCTGGCCGTGAACGTCCGGATCATCCTGCGCAACGCCGACCTCGCGGCCCGGATCGCGGTCGCCGCGGCGACCCCTCGCACCCCGTGAGCGCGACGCCGCGCATCGTCGTCGTCGGCGACGTGATCACCGACGTGCTCGCGGTGCTCTCCGGACCGCTCGCGACCGGCTCGGACACCGCGGCCGGGATCCGGTTCAGCGGCGGCGGGCAGGCGGCGAACACCGCCGCCTGGCTCGCCGGGCAGGGCGCGGCGGTGACGCTCGTCGCCGCCGTCGGCGACGACGAGACCGGCCGGGAGCGGGTGGCCGAGCTGACCCGGATCGGTGTCGACTGCGCGGTCGAGCGGCACGAGGGCTACCCGACCGGCACCGTCATCGTGCTCGCCCACGACGGGGAGCGCACGATGATCAGCCAGCGGGGCGCGAACCTGCGGCTGACCGCCGGGCACGTGGACGCGGCGCTGACCGCCGCGCCCGACGCCGGGCATCTGCACCTGTCCGCGTACACCCTGTTGGACGTCGGGTCGCGCGGCGCCGGCCTGCGCGCGCTGGCCACGGCCCGCGAGCGCGGGCTGACCGTCAGCGTCGACGCGGCGTCCGCGGCGCCGCTGCGGCGCGTCGGCGGGGCGTTCCTGACCTGGGTACGCGACGTCGACCTGCTGCTTGTCAACACGGACGAGGCGACGGTGCTGGCCGGCGGGCTGGACCCGGCGGCGCAGGCGCGGGCGCTGACAGCGGTGGCGCACCGCGTGGTGGTCAAGCGCGGCGCGGCTGGCGCGGTGTGGGTGGAGCGCGGCGGTGTGGTGGAGTTCGCGCCCGCGCCAGGGGTGGACGTGGTGGACGTGACCGGCGCCGGGGACGCGTTCGCGGCCGGGCTGCTCACCGCGTGGCTGGCCGGCGCCGACCCGCGTGCCGCGCTGGCCCGGGCCGGTGACCTGGGCGCGCTCGCCGTGACGACCGTGGGCGCCCGTCCGGCTCCCTGACGCCGGCGGCCGGTCCGGGCGGCGCTCCGCCCGGGCCGGTCAGGGCTCGGCGTCGATGATCTTGTGCGGGTTCTCCTCGGCGGTGAGGGCCGTGGGCGCGGGCTCCTCGCGGCGCCGGTTCTGGAACCGGTTCGCCAGGCGGTGCTCCTCCTTGGGCGGCCGGTCGTTCGCCAGCAGCACCGCCAGCCAGGGCACGAGCACCATGCCGAGCGCGCACAGCGGCAGCCAGAGCCAGAGCAGCGGGGCCTTCGCGCCGACCAGGATCGCGCCGGCCACCAGACACGCGACCCGGATGGCCATCATCAGCACGTAACGCTTCTGTCGGCTGTTGAGCTGGTCGTCCTGGCTGCGCGGGGCGTCGGTGATCAGTATCGGCTGGTACGCCTGACGCTTCACCACGGACCTCCTACGAGGGGATAGGGCCATCCTGTCACTCCGGACGGATGATCGGCGAAAATCGTGACAGGCGGGTGCGTGTTACGTGCGTGGTACGCTTCGCCCGTGGCCAACCGGTTCAGCTTCACCGACGAGGCGCTGGCGAACCTGCGGGTCTACGACGTCACACCCGGGGAAGTCTGGGAGGCCCTGCACAGCAACCGCCGGGTCATCCGCCACCTCGGGGACGACGTCATGGTGGTCTACGCCACCGACCACCGCGGCCGGCGGCTCGCCGTGCTGCTGGCCGAGGCCGACGGCACCGACAACGACTGGGACATCCTCTCCGCCCGCGAACTGAGCGACGTCGAGGCCAAGCGCTACGACGAGGCGGTGCGGAACTCACGCCGACGAGGAGGCGGTCACGATGCACCGTGACGAGGCGACCAAGCGGTTCCACGCCGGAGGCGACGCGTTCGCCGACCTGATCGACGACACGTCACCGGCGCAGCTGCCCACCCCCGACACCGACGTGCCGATGGTCAGCCGGTCGGTCCGGCTCCCGCTGGAGACGTACGAGCGGGTCCGCGCCGCCGCCGACGCGCGCGGCATCGGGGTGACCACGCTGATGCGGCAGTGGATCGAGGCCGGCCTGGCCGACCTGGACGACTCCGCCACCGTCTCGCTGGCCGACGTACGCCGCGCGCTGGCGTCGCTGTCCCGCCCGACCGCCGCCTGACAGTGAGGATGTAGGGGTGGGGTCACCCGGCCTGGTCTGACTCACCGCCTGACCGACGTTGCTGTCCTGGAGCGGATCCGTCGGCTTGGTCCGGGTGACCCCGTTCCTGCACGTCACTG
>NZ_WBKS01000188.1:0-7923 GCF_008868145.1 Micromonospora sp. AMSO1212t | reverse complement strand
GTGGGCTCGGAGAGGTGTATAAGAGACCGGTCAGGGGGAGGGGGTTCGGCGGACTGTGCGGGAGCTTCGCATGCGCTGGCGGGGCTGGGCGGCTGCTGCCTTCGGACGCTTGAGGTGGTAGCGGTGCAACTCGTTGTTGCCCGGCAGCGACGGGTCCTCGCTCATCGCGACCAGCTCCCAGCCCTGGTCACCGGCCCGGTTCAGGTGGGCCAGCGCGGTGTCGCCGTACGGCGTCACGTCGATCATGGAGCCGTCCGGGCCGTACCAGATGAAGAGGACCTCGAACCCGAGGTCGGTCGCGGCGGGTTGGCGGCGGCGGACCAGCAGCGCGTACTCCCACTTGAGCATGCGCTCATTGTGGACCCGCGCGCGCCCGTCGGCACGGATCAGTGTTCGGCGATCCGTCCGTCCGCCACGCGCAGCCGCCGGTTCACGCTCACCGCGTCGAGCATCCGCCGGTCGTGCGTCACCAGCAGCAGCGTGCCGGGATAGGTGGCCAACGCCGATTCGAGCTGCTCGATGGCGGCCAGGTCGAGGTGGTTGGTCGGCTCGTCGAGCACCAGCAGGTTGACGCCCCGCCCCTGGAGCAGGGCCAGGGCGGCCCGGGTCCGCTCGCCGGGGGACAGGGTCGCCGCCGGGCGCAGCACGTGGTCGGCGCGCAGCCCGAACTTCGCGAGCAGCGTCCGCACGTCCGCCGGGGCCAGATCGGGTACGGCGGCACCGAACGCGTCGAGCAGCGGCTGGTCGCCGAGGAACAGCCCCCGGGCCTGGTCGACCTCGCCGACCACCACACCCGGACCGAGTGCGGCGTGACCCTCGTCCAGAGGCAGCCGCCCGAGCAGCGCGGCGAGCAGGGTGCTCTTGCCGGAGCCGTTCGCCCCGGTGATCGCCACCCGGTCGGCCCAGTCGATCTGAAGGTCCACCGGGCCGAGCGTGAAGCCGCCACGACGTACCACTGCTCCTCGGAGCGAGGCCACGACGGCGCCGGCGCGGGGCGCGGCGGCGATCTCCATCTGCAGCTCCCACTCCTTGCGCGGCTCCTCGACCACCTCCAGCCGCTCGATCAGCCGGGCGGTCTGCTTGGCCTTCGCGGCCTGCTTCTCGGTCGACTCGGCGCGGAACTTGCGGCCGACCTTGTCGTTGTCGGTGGCCTTGCGCCGGGCGTTCTTGACGCCCTTCTCCATCCAGGCGCGCTGCGTGCGGGCGCGCGCCTCCAGGCCGGCCTTCGTGTCGGCGTACTCCTCGAACTCCTCACGGGCGTGCCGGCGCGCCACCTCCCGCTCCTCCAGGTAGGCCGCGTAGCCACCGCCGTAGTGTTTGACCTGCCGCTGGTGCAGGTCCAGCTCCACGATCCGGTTGACCGTGCGGGTGAGGAACTCCCGGTCGTGGCTGACCACCACGGTCCCGGCGCGCAGCCCGGTGACGAAGCGTTCCAGCCGGTCCAGCCCGGCCAGGTCGAGGTCGTTCGTGGGCTCGTCGAGCAGGAAGACGTCGTACCGGCTGAGCAGCAGCGACGCGAGCCCGGCGCGGGCGGCCTGCCCGCCGGACAGGCCGGTCATCGGGTGGTCCAGGCCGACGTCGAGACCCAGCTCCGCGGCGACCTGCGCGGCCCGTTCGTCCAGGTCCGCGCCGCCGAGGTCGAGCCAGCGTTCCAGAGCATCGGCGTACGCGTCGTCGGCGCCCGCCGCCCCGGCGGTGAGCGCCTCGGTGGCGGCATCCAGCGCGGCCTGCGCGGCGCTCACCCCGGTGCGCCGGGCCAGGAACTCGCGGACCGTCTCGCCGGGCAGGCGCTCCGGTTCCTGCGGCAGATAGCCGACCGTCGCGGTTGGCGGGCTCAGCGCGACCGAGCCCTGCTCGCGGGGGACAAGACCGGCGAGGGTACGCAGCAGCGTGGACTTGCCGGCGCCGTTGACCCCGACCAGCCCCACCACGTCGCCCGGCGCAACGACCAGGTCGAGGTCTTCGAAGAGGAGGCGGTCACCGTGGCCGGCGGTGAGGTCCTTGGCGATCAACGTGGCGCTCATCAGGGAACCGAGCCTACCGGCGGGCGCATCCGGATTACCGTGACCCGCGCTCGCGGTGACGCCGGTCTGAGGGAGACTCACAGCCGTGGTGACCACACTGGCGATCGACTGCGGGGGCGGCGGGATCAAGGCCTCCGTGCTGGACGCCGCCGGGACCATGCGCGCCCGGCCGCTGCGCGTGCCCACGCCGTACCCGTTGCCGCCGTCCCTGTTCGTCAAGACGCTGCTGGATCTCGGCGCCCGCCTGCCCGCGGCGGACCGGCTCACCGTCGGCATGCCCGGCATGATCCGGCACGGCGTCGTGGTGGCCACGCCGCACTACGTGACCCGCTCCGGGCCGCGCAGCCGCGTCGACCCGGACCTGGTGGCCGAGTGGTCCGGGTACGACGCGCGCACCGCGCTGGCCGAGGCGTTCGGCGTACCGGCGCTGGTGCTCAACGACGCCGAGGTGCACGGCGCGGGCGTGGTCGCCGGGACCGGATGCGAGCTGGTGCTGACGCTCGGCACCGGGCTGGGCAGCGCGCTGTTCGACGGCGGGATGCTGGCACCGCACCTGGAGCTGTCGCACGCGCCGGTGCGGTGGAACACCACCTACGACACGTACGTGGGGGAGCCGGAACGGCGGCGCCTCGGCGACGCGTTCTGGTCCCGGCGGATCCGGCAGGTGGTGGACGGCCTGCGGCCGGTGTTCCGCTGGGACCGGCTGTATCTCGGCGGCGGCAACTCCCGGCTGATCCGGCCCGAGCAGGTGGCCCGGATGGGCGACGACGTGGTGATCGTCCCGAACACGGCCGGAATCGTCGGTGGTGTCCGGGCCTGGGACCTGATCGGGGGCCGGTACGACCCGACCACCTGATCTTCGACGGCAGGAACACTCGCGGTTCCGCCGGTGTTGTGCCAGCGTCGGGACCAAGGGCCTGGCGTGACACGAGGAGGTGGGTCGAGTGGATCTTCTGGCGGAGTACCGGCGGGCGACCATGTTCTTCGAAGCGGGTGACCCGACCGGAGCGGCCCGGCTGCTCGAACCGATCATCGAGGCGGAGCCGGACAACTCCTCGGTCCGGCAGCTGCTGGCCCGCGCGTACTTCCAGTCGGCCCAGCTCAACCGGGCCGAGGAGCAGCTGCGCGCGCTGGTCGACCGCGACCCGAGCGACCACTACGCGCACCACGTGCTCGGCCGCACGCTGGAGCGGATGAACCGGCCGGTGGACGCGCTGCGGCACCTGCGCATCGCGGCCGCGATGCACTCGACGAACACCGACTACGCCACCGCGCTGCGACGGGTGGAGGGCAAGGTCGGTCGTTGACTGATCCCGCGGAAGGGCAGCCCGGGCGGGCTGCCCTTCCGCGTACCTAGGATGGGACCGTGAAGCTCAAGCTCGACCTCCACGACATCTACAACAAGGGCCACGACATCGACCGCGCGCTGCGCGGGATCATGGACGAGGCCGTGGCGAAGAAGGCCACGCTCGTGGAGATCATCCCGGGGAAGGGGTCGGGCGCGCTGAAGAAGAAGGTGCTGCGCTTCCTCGACCAGAAGGACGTCAAGCAGCTCTACCACCGGGTCGAGAAGGACTCGAAGAACTTCGGCCGGCTGTTCGTGCACTTCCGCTGGAAGTAGCGCGCCCACGTCTGCTCAACTCGGTCAGGCCGCGGTGAGCACCGTTATGGGGAGGCCGAAGGTGGTTGTTCCGGGACCGTGCCCGACGCCGACCAGGACCCGGTTGCCGAGCGGAGCGGTCAGGCGAACCACCACCTCGCGCTCCTCGGCGTAGGCCAGTCGAATGCCGTTCCCGTCGCGGGCGACCTCCACCGGCTCGACGAGCACTGCCGTGTCCGTCTCGTACATCACGGCGTCGGGGTAGTCGGCATACTGGGCGGGCGTTCCGATGAACCGGAGCGTCAGGGTGCGCCCGTCGTTCGCGAGCACGGCCTCCTCGTGATGAGCGGCTCCTACGCCGGGTGGCCGCCACGCCATCCGACGTTCGAAGTCCGGGTCCA
This sequence comes from Micromonospora sp. AMSO1212t, assembly GCF_008868145.1. Taxonomy (NCBI): domain Bacteria; kingdom Bacillati; phylum Actinomycetota; class Actinomycetes; order Micromonosporales; family Micromonosporaceae; genus Micromonospora; species Micromonospora sp. AMSO1212t. The sequence continues at coordinate 3,898 of NZ_WBKS01000188.1, read as the reverse complement.
AAGCGATGAACGGCCATCGCCGGTCGTCGGGGTACATCATCCACGCGGGGAGTTCGCGGACGCCTCGGTCGGTGGCGAACGGTCCGTTCGCCCGGATGATGTTCGCCAGCGGTCTCTGCGCCCCGCTCTGCACGTCACGGCAGTAGTCGATGGCGGCCGGCGCGATCTCCGGCGGCAACTGGGACTCCGGAACGCCGGGGCCGTCGAACAACGACCGCCACTGCGTGTCCGCCATCAGCCGGTCGAGCGCCCTGACGCCCATCGCTGTCAGCACGATCGGACGCGGCTCGCGGTAAACGGGGAAACCGTCCCACATCGCCAGCGCCTGCCGCACACACTCCGGATCGCTTGGCACATCGCCAGCCTAGCCACCTGTGGATACTGGCGGCGTGTCCCAGCCGGCGAACCGCCCTCGCCGGATCGATGCCGCTGGAGGTGGCTGTGCGTGATGCGCTCCCGCCCGCCGAAGCGGTGCTGCGTCAGGTCATCGGCCGGAACCTCGTCGCGGTCACCGAGGCCCGCCACTGGTCCGGCGGCCGGCGTAGTGGCGACGAGGAGAGCCTGTTGCACTTCTGGCTGCATTTTCAGGGCGTGCCAGCCGTCATGGCCAATGAATCCGGCGATTTGCTGCGCCTTCAGTTCGCCGAGCCGTACGCCGCCTACGACATGGGGGAATTCGGTGAGACGCGCGTCGGACCGGCGCAGCGTCCTGATCTGCTGGCCCTGCTGCCGGGGCATCGGCTTCTGAACGCCGCGCCCATCGACGGCGGCACGACGCAGCCCGCAGGTCTTCTGCTGCGGTTGGGAGATCACGAGTAGCCGGTTACGCCGGGCGGCCGCCGAACACCCAGTTGTGCACCTCGACCTCGGCGTACCGGTCGGCGGCCAGCACGGCGCGCGCCTCGTCCGGCCCGGCCGCCCGTACCAACGCCGCCGTGCCCACCCACGTCATGGCGTCGTCGGACAGCAGCGGCCCGTACGCGATCAGCTCGTCCTGCCGCTGAGGCAACATCGGGCCGGCGCTCTGCTCCGGACCGAGGCCGAGCACCAGGTAGCGGTTGCCGCCGGTCCGGCCCCCGGGAAACTCCCACATGGTGCGGCCCAGCATGTTCCGCCACCGCCGCAGCATCACGTCCCGGTACGCGCCGGCCTGGTAGTTGGGCTCGTCGAAGGCGAACGCCCGCGCGGCGGCGGGGTCGGGCAGGCTCAGGATGTGCACGCTGCCGGTCGGTGAACCGTCGTCGGTGAGGGTCGGCCCGCGCGCGATCATCTGCTCCGCGTACCGGTCCATGTAGGACCAGTGCTCCTCGACCAGTTCCTGACGCAGAGGCGCCGAGCCGAGCCGGTCGCGGTGGTAGCAGAAGAACTCCATGACCCGAGTCTCGCGGTCGCTCAACGGGCGTAGCCACTTTTTTGTGGGTACTTGTCGCCGGTGCTGGGGCGGCGCTGACCCACAGCCAGTACGCCGAAGTGGCGGTATCCCGGCGTGCGGACACCGCCACTTCGGCGAACTGGTGCAGCAGACCGTTCAGAGCGGGTACGTGCGCGCCACCGCCAGCATCTCCGAGCTGTGCGAGCCGACCACTCCCACGCCCGCCGGCCGCGCCCGGAACCCGGGCACGCCGGACAGCCCGTCACTGGCGTCCATCGCGCGCACATTCACCGGTCCGGCCGCCGACGCCAGCGTCAGCGTGACCTCGACACCCTCCGGCGGCGGGGCGTGGAACACGACCCCGAACCCCCACCTGCCGTCGGCCGGTTCGACCGGCACGGACCGCCCGGCCACCGAGGCGGACCGCACGGTGGCGGTGCCGGTGTCGACGTGCAGCGTGAGCAGGCGTACCTGCCGCTGCGGCACCACCCGTACGCGCAGCACACGCTGGTCACCCGAGCGGGTGTCGGAGAGCAGATCCAGCTTCGGGGCGGGCAGGGGCGCCGCGGTGGCCGGTCCGCCGCGCAACTCGGTGGCGCCCAGCCCGGGGAAGTCGTCGGCGATCGAGACCGTGCCGTCGACGTAGCCGCCGGTCCAGGGCTGCGGCTTCTCCTCGCGAGTGAGCCACGCGGCCTTCCCGGTGCCCGCGTCCAGCGCGTACATCAGGTGGGTCGGCACGGGATGCGCGGCGTCGAAGCGGTCCACCGCCAGGCCGACCCCGGCGAGCACCACAGCCGCCAGCGCGGCGGCCGCGGCGGGCAGCGCGCCGAGCCGGCGTGCGCGCAGCGCGAGCAGGCCGCGCTGGCCGCCGGCCCGGGGGTGCAGCAGGTCCACCACCGGGAGTACGGCGAGGCCGAGCAGCACCGCGACGAGCGCGGCTACCGCGCCCATGCCCATGCCGAGCGCCGGGAACAGCAGCACCACCGGAGGCAGCAGGATCACCACCGCCACCGCGGCGGCGAGCGTCACCGCGACCACCGGCCACGGGCCGTCGCGCCGGGTGGCGAGCGCCGCGAACCCGGCGAGCGCGCCGGCCAGCGCCGGCACTGTCGTCAGGTACGCCCCGCCGGGCACCGCCACGGCGAGCAGCACACCGAACACGGCGAGCCAGGCCAGCCCGCCGAACGCCAGCGCGGCCGGGCCGACCCGGCGGCGCAGCAGCGCGTACCAGCAGAACAGCACAGCGGCGGCGAGTGCCACCACGGCGAGCCGGTACCAGACCGGGCGGTACGGGTCGAGCAGTTCGGCGTACCCGGGGCGGATCGTGGTGATCGCGGCCCAGAGCAGCCACGCGCCGAGCGGTGCCACGACGACCGGCGCCAGGGCCAGGCCGAAGCCGGCGGCGAGCGTGCCGGCGGTGGCCCGGCCCCGGCGGCGCAGGAGCCAGCCGAGCGCGCCGACGGCGAGCAGCGCGACCACTGCGAGCGGCACGGTCAGCCAGCCGGAGTAGCGGACCAGCCCGCCGAGTACCGGGAAGTAGGTGTCGTCGTGGCCGGCGCGCAGGCTGCCCAGGTCGGTACGGCCGAACTCGCGGGCCAGGCCGAGCGCGTTGTCGCCGTGCATCTGGAGGCTGCCCCGGTCCATCCGGGCCGGCACGTCCAGCGGGGTGTGGTAGATCGCGCCGCCGTCGATGTAGGCCGAGTTCAGGCCCACGAAGGGGCGGTCGAGGAACGCGGTGAAGTCGGTGTCGTTCGGCAGCGCCCGGTAGATCTCCACCGCGAACGAGGTGCCCACCGGATGCGGCGCGGCCTTGCCGAACACCTCCACGAGCTTCGCGTTGTTCCGGGACGTCTCGAACATGATCACCGGGCCGGTGGAGCCGCGCGCCTCCAGGTTGAGCACCACCCCGCCGTCGCGGGCGAGCGGGTGGTAGGCGGCGAATCCGGCGGCCCCGCACAGGCACGCCTCCTCCGCGTCGGTGAGCACGAAGACGATGTCGTTGCGGGGGCGCGGGCCGGTGGTCAGCGCCCGGGCCACCTCCAGGATCGCGGCGGTGCCGGCGGCGTCGTCGTTGCCGCCCGGCCCGGTCTGCACCGAGTCGTAGTGGGAGACCAGGAACACCTTGCCGGTCGGGTCGGTGCCGGGCAGCCGGGCCACCACGTTGCGGACCCGGGCCAGCGTCGCCCCGCCCGCCGCGCCACTGAGCTGCCCTGCCTCGGGCGCCACCGTGTCCTGCACCTCGGTCTCCAGGCCCAGGCCGCGCAACGTCCCGACAAGGTGCTCGCGTACCCGGTCGTTCGCGGCGCTGCCGGCCACGTGCGGCTCGGCGGCGATCACCTCGACGTTCCGGTACGCCCGGGTGGCGCTGAACTCGCCCTCTGGCGCGTCCGCCGGACGCGGCGCCGGGGTGGAGAGGCCGACCAGGACGCCCGCCCCGACGGCGAGCAGCGCGGCGAGCGCGGCCGCGGCGGCGATCGGCCGGCGGCGTGGCCTGGTGAACGCGCGGTCGGCGGGGCGGGTGGGGGG
>NZ_WBKS01000187.1:0-7944 GCF_008868145.1 Micromonospora sp. AMSO1212t | reverse complement strand
AGGGACCATGGACGGGTGAGTGAGGCGTTCGAGGAACTGGCGCGGCTGGTGGCCGCCGGGGACGTGGTGGTGCTCAGCGGCGCGGGCCTGTCCACCGAGTCGGGCATCCCGGACTACCGGGGGCCCAGCGGCGCGGCGCGCCGGCACACCCCGATGACGTACCAGGAGTTCACCCGGGATCCGCTGGCGCGCCGGCGCTACTGGGCGCGCAGTCACCTGGGCTGGCAGACCATCGCCCGGGCGGCGCCCAACGACGGGCACCGGGCGGTGGCCCGGCTGCAGGACGCCGGGCTGCTCGGCGGGATCATCACCCAGAACGTCGACGGGCTGCACACCGCCGCCGGCGCCACCGGCGTGATCGAGCTGCACGGCCGCCTCGACGAGGTGACGTGCCTGGACTGCGGCAACGCCACCGGCCGTGACGAGCTGCACCGGCGCCTGTCCGAGGCGAATCCGGGCTTCGACGCGCGGGTGGCGCGCGTCAACCCCGACGGCGACGTGGACCTGCCCGACGAGGCGGTGACCGGGTTCCGCACCGTCGACTGCGGGATCTGCGGCACCGGCATGCTCAAGCCGGACGTGGTGTTCTTCGGCGAGACGGTGCCCGCGCCGCGGGTCGCGGACTGTTTCGCGTTGGTCGAGCGGGCTCGGGCGCTGCTGGTGCTCGGGTCGTCGTTGACGGTGATGTCGGGGCGGCGGTTCGTGTTGCGCGCGGCCCGCCACGGCATCCCGGTGGTGATCGTCAACCAGGGCGTCACCCGCGGCGACGGCTACGCGGCGCTGCGCCTGGACGCCCCGCTGGGTGCCACCCTGTGCGCGCTCGCCGACCGGGTGGCGGTGGCCCCGGCGCCGGTGTGATCAACCCCCGGGACATGAGCCGGAAACACGCCCGCTGGTAGCGTTGGAGGTGCCGGTACCACCCACGTGGGAGAGACCGTCGACCCGACGGCGCCGAAGGGGCAGATTCTCCCCGGAACCTCTCAGGCAAAAGGACCACGTGGGCAGGCGCTGTGGAGCGCGTCAGCGCGACTCAGGGGGAGGCCGACCCGTCGACCTCGCCCCACCAAGGAGCGCAGCGCATGACCGCAGAGCAGTTCGCCGACCGGCACATCGGCCCCGGGCGCGACGACGAACGCCGGATGCTGGACACAGTCGGCTACGGCTCGGTCGACGAGCTGATGGACGCCGCGATCCCCGAGGTGATCCGCTGGCACGGCACCCTGGACCTGCCCGCCCCGGCCGGCGAGCGGGAGGCGATCGCCGAGCTGCGCGCCCTCGCGTCGCGTAACACCGTGGCCGTGTCCATGATCGGCCTGGGCTACCACGGCACGCACACCCCGGCGGTGATCCGCCGTAACGTGCTGGAGAACCCGGCCTGGTACACCGCGTACACGCCGTACCAGCCGGAGATCAGCCAGGGCCGGCTGGAGGCGCTGCTGAACTTCCAAAGCATGGTGTCCGGCCTGACTGCGCTACCAGTCGCGAACGCTTCGATGCTCGACGAGGGCACCGCCGCGGCCGAGGCGATGACGCTCGCCCGCCGCGCGTCCAAGAGCAAGAGCCCGGTGTACGTGGTCGACGCCGACGCGCTGCCGCAGACCGTCGCGGTGATCGCCAGCCGCGCCGAGCCGCTCGGCATCGACGTGCGGGTCCTCGACGTGGAGCGCGACGAGCTGCCGGCGGAGTTCTTCGGCCTGCACCTGCAGTACCCGGGCGCGTCCGGGACGGTCCGGAACCATCGGGCCCTGGTCGAGGCGGCGCACGGCGTGGGCGCGCTGGTGACGGTGGCGGCGGATCTGCTGGCGTTGACGTTGCTGCGCCCGCCGGGCGAGATCGGCGCCGACATCGCCGCGGGCACCACCCAGCGCTTCGGCGTACCGATGGGCTTCGGCGGGCCGCACGCCGGTTACCTGGCGGTGCGGTCGGGCCTGGAGCGGATGCTGCCGGGCCGGCTGGTCGGGGTGTCCCGCGACGCCGACGGCAACCCGGCGTACCGGCTGGCGTTGCAGACCCGCGAGCAGCACATCCGGCGGGAGAAGGCGACCAGCAACATCTGCACCGCCCAGGTGCTCCTCGCGGTGATGGCCGGCATGTACGCCGTCTACCACGGCCCGGACGGGCTGCGGGCCATCGCCCGGCGTACCCACGAGGCGGCGGCGCGGCTCGCGGCCGGCCTGCGGGCCGGCGGCGTCGACGTGGCCGACGTGCCGTTCTTCGACACCGTCACCGCCGTGGTGCCGGGCCGGGCCGCGCAGGTGGTGGCGGCCGCCGCGGCGCGCAACGTCAACCTGCGGCTGGTCGACGCCGACCGGGTAGGTGTGTCCTGCGACGAGACCACCACGTCCGCGCACCTCGCCGCGGTGTGGGAGGCGTTCGGGGTCGACGGGTTCGACGGCGACGCCGACGCGGCCCTGCCGGACGGGCTGGCCCGTACGTCGGAGTTCCTCACCCACCCGGTGTTCCACAGCCACCACTCCGAGACGGCGATGCTGCGGTACCTGCGCCGCCTCGCCGACTTCGACTACGCGCTGGACCGGGGCATGATCCCGCTGGGGTCGTGCACGATGAAGCTCAACGCCACCACCGAGATGGAGCCGATCACCTGGCCCGAGTTCGCGCACCTGCACCCGTTCGCGCCGGACGAGCAGACCGCCGGGTACCGGGAGCTGATCGCGCAGCTGGAGGGCTGGCTGGCCGAGGTGACCGGCTACGACGCGGTCAGCGTGCAGCCCAACGCCGGGTCGCAGGGTGAGCTGGCCGGGCTGCTGGCGATCCGCGCCTACCACCGGGAGCGCGGCGAGGCCCACCGCGACGTGTGCCTGATCCCGTCGTCGGCGCACGGCACCAACGCCGCGTCGGCGGTGATGGCCGGCATGCGGGTGGTGGTGGTCGGCTGCGACGCCGACGGCAACGTCGACCTGGTCGACCTCGACGCGAAGATCGACAAGCACCGGGACGCGCTTGCCGCGATCATGGTGACGTACCCGTCGACGCACGGCGTGTACGAGACCGGCATCGCCCAGTTGTGCGCGAAGGTCCACGACGCCGGCGGACAGGTGTACGTCGACGGCGCGAACCTCAACGCGCTGGTCGGGTTCGCCAAGCCGGGCCGGTTCGGGGCGGACGTGTCGCACCTGAACCTGCACAAGACGTTCTGCATCCCGCACGGCGGTGGTGGCCCGGGTGTGGGACCGGTCGCGGTGCGTTCGCACCTGGCGCCGTTCCTGCCCGGTAACCCCCTCGGTGCGCGGGCCGACGGGCGGCCGGCGATCTCGGCGGCCAACCACGGGTCGGCGGGGATCCTGCCGATCCCGTGGGCGTACCTGCGGATGATGGGCGCCGGCGGGCTGGCCCGCGCCACCGGCGTGGCCGTGCTGGCGGCGAACTACGTGGCGGCGCGGCTGCGCAACCACTTCCCGGTGCTGTACGCCGGCAACAAGGGCCTGGTCGCGCACGAGTGCATCCTGGACCTGCGGCCGCTGACCAAGGCCACCGGTGTGAGCGTGGACGACGTGGCGAAGCGGCTGATCGACTACGGCTTCCACGCGCCGACGATGTCGTTCCCGGTGGCGGGGACGCTGATGGTGGAGCCGACCGAGAGCGAGGACCTGGCCGAGCTGGACCGCTTCTGCGATGCGATGATCGCGATCCGGGCGGAGATCGACAAGGTCGGCTCGGGGGAGTGGCCGGCGGGGGACAACCCGCTGTCCAACGCGCCGCACACCGCGGCGATGGTGTCCGCCGACGAGTGGCCGCATCCGTACCCGCGGTCGGTGGGCGCCTATCCGGCAGGTGTGGACCGGGCGGGCCGGTACTGGCCTCCGGTGCGGCGCGTCGACGGCGCGTACGGCGACCGGAACCTGGTCTGCTCGTGCCCCGCGCCGGAGGCGTTCGAGGACTGAGCGGCTGACGCCGGGGCGGTGGGCTCTCGCCGCCCCGGCCGGTGCGCCGGACGGTCCTGACCGGCGCGTACGCTCACTGACGCTGCGTGATCGCTCAGGCGACGAGGGCGTGGCGGGCCGGGCCCCGGTGCGGGGCGATGGTGCGCCCGTCGGGGAGCAGCTCACCGGTGTCCTCGAAGACGATGACACCGTTGCAGAGCAGGCTCCAGCCCTGCTCAGGGAAGCAGGCGAGAACGCGGGCGGCCTCGCGGTCGGTCGCGTCGGCGGAGGGGCAGGTGGGCTGGTGCTGACACATCGGGTTCTCCGGACTGTGGGGGCACTGTGTCATGGTTCACATGACCAGTGACGCACAGTACCAAGGAAAACTGAGCGGCAACGAGCAAGGATGCGTCTTGTTCACCCAGAATGGGCTGAACGGATGACCCGGAACCGCCCGGACGTCGTGGAAGCGCTCCCAGCGGTGGAGGTCGATGCTCCCGGCGCGCCGCCCGGATGCCGCCGCCGGCTCGTCGAGACCGCCCGCCTGCACTGGTCGACCGGCGACGGCGGCGACCCCGCCGACCTGGCACAACGCTTCCTCGCCGCGCACGGCATCGCCCGCGACGACCTGTCCCGCCCCGGCCGCCACGAACCCGACGCCGGCGTGTGCGGCGCCGCGCTGTACCTGTCCGCCGCCGCCGGCGCGTACGCCATCGGCGTGTCGCCCGGCGCGCCGAGTCCCGCGCCGGCGCTGCCCGACCTGGTCGTGGTCGTCTACCACCACGCCGACCGCCCGGTGCCGCCCCCGCGCCCGGCCCTCGCGCCCTGGCGGCTCGGAGGCTGGCGCGACAGCTGGACCCCGGCCGCGCACGCCACCGCCGTCGGTGCGGTCCGCGACGCCATCGCCCGTGGCGACGTGTACCAGGTCAACGTCGTCGGCCACGCCGCCGCCCCGTACAGCGGCGATCCGCTGCCCGCGCTGGCCCGCCTCGCCGCGCTGCCCGGCGCCCGCTACGGCGGCACCCTGCACGGCCCCGGCTGGGCGCTCGGCTGCGCCTCCCCCGAGACCCTCATCGCCGTCGAGCGCGGCCGGCTGGTCACCCGCCCGATCAAGGGCACCCGGCCGGCCACTCCCGCCGGACGCCGCGACCTGCTCGCCTCGGCCAAGGAACGCGCCGAACACGTCATGATCGTCGACCTGGAACGCAACGACCTGGCCCGGGTGGCCCGCACCGGCTCGGTGCGCGTCGACGAGCTGTTCGCCGTACGCCGCTGGTGTGACCTGTGGCAGGCGGAGTCAACCGTGTCGGCGGCGCCCGCCGACGGCCTGGGCCTGGCCGACCTGCTGCGCGCGGTGTGCCCCGGCGGGTCGGTCACCGGCGCGCCCAAACACGCCGCCCTGGCGCGCATCGCCGCGCTGGAGCCGGTCGGGCGCGGCGCGAGCATGGGCGCGCTCGGCTGGGTCGGACCCGACCGCCTCGACCTGGGCCTGACCATCCGCACCGCCGCCGCCGACGGGGACCTGCTGCACCTGTGGGCCGGGGGAGGCATCACCTGGGACAGCGACCCGGCCGCCGAGGTCGCCGAGGCCGCCGCCAAGGCCGCCCCGATCCGCGCCCTGCTCGCCGGCTGACGGGCTGTCCGCCGGACCGGCCCCGGCTGCGCGGCCCGGCCTCGCGCGGCGGGGCTATCCGGTGGCAGTGCTCCGGTCGGCGGCGAACGCGTCCAGGGCGGCGACCACCCGTTCGCTGATGCCGTGCCCGCCGCCGTGGCCGCCGGACTCCACGATCTCCAGCCGCGCGTCCGGCCAGTCCCGGGTCAGCTGCCAGGCGATGTCCGGCGGGCCGCTGACGTCCAGCCGGCCCTGCACCAGCACCCCCGGAATGCCGGCGAGGCGGCCGGCGTCGCGCAGCAGCTGCCCGTCGGGCAGGAAACCCCGGTTGGCGAAGTAGTGGGTCACCAGCCGGGTGAACCCGTACCGGAACACCGGGTCGGCGAACCGGGGACTCGGCCCGTGCCCGCCCGCGAGGGACACGTGCACGTCCTCCCAGTCGCACCAGTCCCGGGCGGCCCGCTCCCGCACGGCCGGGTCCGGGTCGGCGACCAGCCGGGCGTACGCGGCGGACAGGTCACCGTCGCGGTCGGCCTCGGGCACGCCGTCGCGGAACCGCGCCCACTCCTGCGGGAACACCCGGCCCATGTCCCGGGTCACCCACTCGATCTCGCGGCTGGTGTTGGCGACCACGCTGAACAGCACCAGCGCGCTCACCCGATCCGGGTGGCGCTGCGCGTACGCCAGCGCCAGCGACGACCCCCACGACGCGCCGCACAGCAGCCACCTGTCGATCCCCAGGTGTACGCGCAGCACCTCCATGTCGGCCAGCAGATGCCCGGTGGTGTTCACCGACAGGTCGGTCGCCGGATCCGAGGCCGGGGGAGTGCTGCGCCCGCAGCCGCGCTGGTCGAACAGCACGATCCGGTAGGCGGCCGGGTCGAACAGCCGCCGCCAGGACGCGCCCGCGCCCGAACCAGGGCCACCGTGCACCACGAGCGCCGGGCGGCCGTCCGGGTTGCCGCACGTCTCCCAGAACACGAGCTGTCCGTCCCCGACGTCCAACATGCCGTGCGCGTACGGCTCGATCGGCGGATACATCAGTGGCCTCCCCGAGTCAGATACAACAGCGCTGTTACATTAGTGGACGTGACCGCCCCCGACCGCGACGCCCTCGGCACCCTGCTACGCCACGTCCTGGACGTCCTCGACGGCGACGTCGCAGCCGTCCACGACCGCCTCGGCCTCACCGACTACCGGCCCCGCTACTCACCTGTCGTGCGCGCGCTCGTCGCCGACGGCCCGCTGCCCATCCGAGACCTCGCCGCCCGCGTCGGCGTCACCCACTCCGCCGCCAGCCAGACCGTCGCCCAGATGCGCGGCGCCGGCCTCGTCGACCTGCGCCCCGGCGCCGACGCCCGCCACCGCATCGTCACCCTCACCGACCGCGCCCGCGCCCTGCTGCCCGCCGTCGAAGCCGAATGGGCCGCCACCACCGCCGCCGTGCGCCACCTCGACACCGAACTGCCGGTGCCGCTCGCCGACGAGCTGTACGCCGTCCTCGACGCCCTGCGCCGCCGCCCCCTGCGCGACCGCATCGCCGACACCGGGCTCCTCGACACCCCACCGGACACCCGCGAACGGTAAGCAACGGATAGCCTTCCGGACATGACTATGCGCCCCATCCGGATCATCGGCGACCCCGTGCTGCGCACCCCCAGCGAAGCCGTCACCAGCTTCGACGCCGAACTGCGCGCCCTCGTCACCGACCTGATGGACACCCTGCTCGGCGCACCCGGCCGCGCCGGCGTCGCCGCACCCCAGATCGGCGTCAACGCCCAGGTGTTCGTCTACGACGCCGACGGCCACCGCGGCCACATGGTCAACCCCACCCTGGAGGTGTCCGACGAACTCCAGGACGACGAGGAAGGCTGCCTGTCCATCCCCGGCCTGTACTTCCCGACCCCCCGCGCGCTGCACGCCACCGCCCACGGCTACGACCAGCACGGCCAACCGCTCACCATCACCGGCAGCGGCTTCCTCGCCCGCGCCCTGCAACACGAGACCGACCACCTGCGCGGACGCCTCTACGTCGACACGCTGCGCGGCGACACCCGACGCCGCGCCCTCCGCGAGATCCGCGCCGGCCGCTTCGACTCACCCAGCCGCGGCCGCTGACGTCAACGCGCACTCGGTGAACCCGGCCACCCGGGAGAACCCCAACCGCTCGTACAACCGCACCGCCGCGGCGTTGTCCGCCCGCACGTTCAACGTCACATGATCCACCGACGCGCGCAGCCCGGCGCACAACGCCGCCACCACACCCGCACCCAGACCACGACCCCGCACGTCCGGATGCGTCGTCACGTTCCCCAGCGCCGCCACCCGCCACCGCGGCGCGAACACGTGCACCCCCGCCACCGCCCCCAGCCGACCACGCTCCCGCCCACCCACGTACTGGCCCGTCCCCAACATCCGCGCGTCCAACCCGTTCCCCGGCTACGCCACCCC
>NZ_WBKS01000186.1:0-8000 GCF_008868145.1 Micromonospora sp. AMSO1212t | reverse complement strand
AGCCCGGCTGACTGCTGGGGCCGACGCCCGCGTCACGGGTTCCGGGCGGCGGGTAGGGCCGCTCCGCGAGCAGCCGGGCCAGGTGGGCGCTGTTGAGCGCCAGCGCGGCCGTGGTGCGGCCGGTCGTGTCGGGTTTGGGACGGGCGTCGACGTAGTCGGTCTTGTGCAGCGCCTCCCCGACCCAGTACGTGGCCCCGGCGGCCGGGCAGGTGAACCCCACCTCGTTGAGTGCCTGCTGCACCTCGGCGATGGTGTGGTGCGCGCCGTCCTCGTTGCCGACCACTGCCACCCCGCCGACCTTGCCGTAGGTGCGCAGGCGACCCTGGTCGTCGGTCTCGGACAGCTCGGCGTCCAACCGTTCGAGGACCATCTTGGTCACCGACGAGGGCTGGCCGAGCCAGATCGGCGTGGCGATGATCAGGATCTGGGCGGCGAGCAGCTTGGCGCGGATGGCGGGCCAGCCGTCTCCGTCGCCCTCGTCGACGGAGACCCCGAAGCGCACGTCGTGGTCGACCACCCGGACGATCTCGCCGTCGACGCCTTGATCGGCCAGCGCGTCGAGCACCTCCTGACCGAGCACCTGCGAACTGGACGTCGCCGGGGAACGCTTCAGGGTGCAGTTGAGAACGAGTGCTCGAACAGCGGTCATGACCGGGTCCTCTCCGCGTACGGGTGCGCGGCTTGATACCCGCCACCGCGGCCGGGATGCGTCAGCCGGCGCGGCGGCGGTGCGCGCGACTGTCGTCCACCGGGCGGCCGGGGTCGACGTGCCGGGGCCGGTCGGGCTCGTCGGGCCGCAGCAGCACCAGATTGTCGGTGATCGCGTCGATGATCCGGTCGGTGGCCTGCCGGGCCGCGCCGGGGGAGCCCGACCGCAGGTCGTCCAGCGGCACCGGCGCGCCGAAGTGCACCCGGATGGCGGGCCGGCGGGCGACCGCCCGCGCCACCGCGCCCAGCATTCCCTTGGGCGCCTGGTAGGGCAGTACCTCGTGCGAGCCCCACTGGGCCACCGGTACGACAGCGGCGCCGCTTGCGAACGCGAGGCGGGCGGCGCCGGTCTTGCCCCGCTCGGGCCACATGCCCGGGTCGAGCCCGATGCGTCCCTCCGGGTAGACCACCACCACCGATCCGCCGGCCACGGCCTCGGCGGCGACCTCCAGTGACCGGTGCACCGCGGCGGTGCCCCGGTCGACGCGGATGTGCCCGGCGCGGCGCATCAGCGATCCGATCACCGGGGCGCGGAACAGGCCGCCGGTGGCCATGATCCGGGGCGCGACGCGCCGGACCCGGCAGGCGGCGGCGAGCACGACCGGGTCGAACGGGCTGATGTGGTTGGCGGCCAGGACCAGCGGTCCGCGGCGCAGCGCGTCGGGCACGTCGCCGGTGACCTCCAGCCGGCCGACCAGCCCGACGGCAGCGCGAGCGAGCGTCTGCGCGCCCCGCCACAGCAGCGGCGCGCGCCAGGGGGTGCTGTTCATCAGTGCTGGATGGTCGCACGAGCCGGGGCGACCCCGGGAGCCGGAGGGGTCCTCCGGCAAGGGTGATCCCGGGACCGCAGGTCCTCCGGCAAGGGTGATCAGGGTCATTGGTCCCGGGCCGGGTGGGGCCCTGCGGCCCTGCTGCTTTCTCTACGACGCCGAGTAGTATCTACTACGTCTCGTAGTATGCACAGCTGGGGGTTTTCTGGTGGACGCGTTGGACGTCGCCCGCTGGCAGTTCGGTGTCACCACCGTCTACCACTTCTTGTTCGTGCCGTTGACCATCGGCCTGTCCGTGCTGGTGGCGATCCTCCAGACCATGTGGCACCGCACCGGCAACGAGCGGTACCTCAAACTCACCAAGTTCTACGGCAAGCTCTTTCTGATCAACTTCGCGATGGGTGTGGTCACCGGCATCGTGCAGGAGTTCCAGTTCGGCATGAACTGGAGTGACTACTCCCGCTTCGTCGGCGACATCTTCGGCGCGCCGCTGGCCATCGAGGCCCTGGTGGCGTTCTTCCTCGAATCCACGTTCATCGGCCTGTGGATCTTCGGCTGGGACCGGCTGCCCAAGCGCCTGCACCTGGCCGCGATCTGGGCCGCCGCGATCGGCACCAACCTGTCGGCGTACTTCATCCTCGCCGCGAACTCGTTCATGCAGAACCCGGTCGGCTTCCGGATCAACCCGGAGAGCGGCCGCGCCGAGCTGACCGACTTCGTCGCCGTGCTCACCAACAAGGTCGCCCTGGTCACCTTCCCGCACACCCTGGCCGGCGCGTTCCTGGTCGCCGGGTCGCTGATGGTCACCGTCGGCCTGTGGCACGTGATGCGCAACCGCGACAGCGCCGACACCGGTGCGTACCGCTTCGCCACCAAGCTCGGCTCCTGGGTCGTCCTGGTCTCCTCGGCACTGGTCGTCCTCACCGGCGACATCCAGGGCAAGATCATGACCGAGGTGCAGCCGATGAAGATGGCCGCCGCGGAGGGCCTCTACACCACTGAGAGCCCCGCCTCCTTCTCCGTGCTCACGGTCGGCAGCCTCGACGGCAGCCGTGAGCTGTTCGCCATCAAGATCCCGTACCTGCTGTCGTTCCTCGGCACCGGCGACCCCAACGGCACCGTGCAGGGCATCAACGACCTCCAGGCCCAGTACGCCAGCCAGTACGGACCCGGCAACTACGCCCCGATCATCCCGGTCACCTACTGGAGCTTCCGCTTCATGATCGCCTTCGGGCTGGCCGCCGCCGCGATCGCGCTGCTGGTGCTCTGGAGCCAGCGCAAGGACCGCACCCCCACCAGCAAGTGGCTGCTGCGCGCCGGCCTGGTCATGCCCGTGTTGCCGCTGCTGGCGAACTCCTTCGGCTGGATCTTCACCGAGATGGGCCGCCAGCCGTGGATCGTCTTCGGCGAGATGCTCACCCGTGACGGCGTGTCCCGCAGCGTCTCCCTGACCGAGGTGCTCACGTCCTTCACCGCGTTCACGCTCATCTACGCCGTCCTCGCGGTGGTCGAGTTCAAGCTGCTGGTCCGCTACGCCCGCGCCGGTGTCCCGGACGTCACCCCCGACGACGACACCGACGACACCGACGACGCCGAGCGCCCGCTGGCGTTCGCCTACTGACACCCCGGAGCCCAACCGTGGAACTGACGACCGTCTGGTTTCTCCTCGTGGCCGTGCTCTTCACCGGCTACTTCATCCTCGAAGGCTTCGACTTCGGCGTCGGGATGCTGCTGCCGGTGCTCGGCCGCGACGACCGGCAGCGCCGCGTCCTGATCAACACCATCGGCCCGGTCTGGGACGGCAACGAGGTGTGGCTGATCACCGCCGGCGGCGCCATGTTCGCCGCCTTCCCCGAGTGGTACGCCACCCTGTTCTCCGGCTTCTACCTGCCGCTGCTGCTCATCCTGCTGGCCCTGATCGCCCGCGGCGTCGCCTTCGAGTACCGCCACAAGCGGCCCGAGGCGGCCTGGAAGCGCCGCTGGGACCAGGCCATCTTCTGGGGCTCGGCGATCCCGGCCGTGCTGTGGGGCGTGGCGTTCGCCAACATCTTCCGCGGCGTGCCCCTGGACGCCGACCACGAGTACGTCGGCGGCCTGGTCGACCTGCTCAACCCGTACGCGCTGCTCGGCGGCCTGACCACGCTGGGGCTGTTCCTCACCCACGGCGCGGTGTTCCTGGCGCTGAAGACCACCGGTGACATCCGGGAGCGCGCCGGCGCCCTCGCGGTGAAGCTCGGCGTCGGCACCGCCGTGGCCGCCGTGGCGTTCCTGAGCTGGACGCTGACCATCCGCTCCAGCGCCGCCGCCGTCGTGTTCGCCGTCGGCGCCGCCCTCGCTCTGCTCGGCGGTCTGGCCGCCGCCAAGGTACGCCGGGAGGGCTGGGCGTTCACCGGCACGGCGGTGGCGATCGCCCTGGCCGTGGCGACGCTGTTCGCCGCGCTGTTCCCGAACGTGATGCCGTCCACCCTCGACGCGGCCGGCACGCTCACCGCCACCAACGCCGCGTCCACCCCGTACACCTTGAAGATCATGACCTGGGTGGCCGTGGTGTTCACGCCGATCGTGCTCGCCTACCAGGGTTGGACGTACTGGGTGTTCCGCCGCCGGATCGGGGTACAGAACATCCCGCAACACTGATCGACCTGTGGGCGCAGGGGCGCGGGGCCGGTGCGAGGGGGTCGCACCGGCCCCGCGGGGCGTTCGGGGTCAGCGCGCCTCGCGCAACTCCGCCAGCCGCGCCTCGATCTCGGCCAGCTCGGCGCGCAGCTTCTCCGCCTGCTGCTCGGCCTCGGCCCGCTCGGCGGCCAGGATCTGCTCCACCGCCTCCTGCACACCGGGCACGTCGACGAGCGCCACCATCCGCAGCGCCTCGGCCGGCTTCACCACGTACGGCCGGGCCAGCGCCTTCGTGCCCTGCTGCGCGGCCACCGTCCACTCGCCCTCGGCGTAGGCGAGCGTCACGGTCAGCCCCGGCGGGGTCTTCGGCTTCGCCGCCTTCGCCGCCCGCTTCGCCGGCTTCGATTCCGCCGCCGGCTGCTCGGCCTTCGGCTCCTCCCGCCGCGGCGCCGGCACCCGGGGGGTGTCCAGCACGAACTCCGGCTTCGGCGGCGCCGACGCCTGCTCCGGCTCCGGCTCCGGCTTCGCCTCGGCGGCCGGACGCCGCCCGGCGCCCTTGGGGGCGATCGCCACGTCGGCGGGGGAGAAGGGCAGCTCGTCGCGGCCGAACCGCACCACCACGAACTCCTCCGACGCCGCCGGGTCGGTCAGCTCCACCACCTGCCCGAGCTGCCCGGCCATCTGCCCGGCCGCCTCGGTGAACACCACCCGGGGCTTGCGGCCCGCCGCAAGGGCCTCCCGGATTCCCTGAATCTCGTCAGTGGACAAACCCTGACCCGCCATCACGCCCTCTTCCGTACACCTGTTGACGCAGCCTTGATACCAGCCGGCTGCGACACCGCGATGATCAGCCCCCGAGGGCCCGCAGCGCCGCGTCGGCGTGTTCGTTCATGCTCAGCTCGCTGTGCACCACTGCGAGCACCCGCCGGTCGGTGCCGATCACGAACGTCATCCGCCGGGTGCTCAGCGCGCCCAGCGGCAGCCGCCGCCGCACCCCGAACGCCCGCGCCACGGTGCCGTCGACGTCGGACAGCAGCGGATAGTCGAACCCGTGCCGGCGGGAGAACTCCGCCTGCCGCTGCACCGGATCCCGGCTGATCCCCACCCGAGCCGCGCCCACCGCCGCGAACTCCGCCGCCAGGTCCCGGAAGTGGCAGCTCTGCGCCGTGCAGCCCCGCGTCATCGCCGCCGGGTAGAAGAACAGCACCACCGGACCGGCGGCCAGGAACTCCGACAGGCGCCGTGGCGTGCCCGTCTCGTCCGGCAGCGTGAAATCCTCGACCAGGTCACCGACACCCACCGCGTCACTCATGACGCGAGGATATGTAGACATCGCCGATCCCGCTCCGTCGTACCCGGTGAGCGGCGGGGAGGCACCGCCGCACGACGCGAAGGACCGACAGTGAAGTACGTGATCATGATCCACTCCAACCCGGAGCCGTGGGGCCACCCCACCTCCGAATACCTCGCCGCCCACCAGGAGCTGCCCGCCGACGTACGCGAACGGCTCAACGCCGACTTCGAGCAGGTGATGACCGAGCTGCACGCCAACGGTGAGCTGGTCGTCGGCGAGGCGCTCGCCGACCCGCGCACCGCCCGGCTCTACCGGTGGAGCGACGGCGCGCCGCTGGCGACCGACGGCCCGTACTCCGAGGCCAAGGAACACCTCGCCGGCTTCTTCCTCATCGACGTGGAGGACCAGGCCCGCGCCGAAGCCGTCGCCGCGAAGTTCGCCGGCCCGGGGGAGACCGTCGAGCTGCGGCCCTCGATGTGGCCGGGCGGGTCCGATCAGTAACGCCACGCCCCTCGCGGACGTGTGGCGCCGGGAGGCGCCGCACGTCCGCGCCGCGCTGCTGCGCCGCTACGGGCACCCCGACGCCTGCGAGGACGCCCTCCAGGACGCGGCGGAGGTGGCAGCCGCCCGGTGGCCGCTCACCGGCCTCCCCGACGAACCCCGCGCCTGGCTCATCCGGGTCGCCTCGCGACGGCTGATCGACCGGATGCGCGCCGAGGAGGCCCGCACCCGCCGCGAACGGCTCGACGCCGCCCGGCAGCCCGACGCCGGCGTCGTACCGCCCGTCGACGACACGCCCGTGACCGGCGCCGACGACACGTTGCAGCTGCTGTTCCTGTGCTGCCACCCGGCGCTGAGCCGCCCCTCACAGGTAGCGCTGACCCTGCGCGCGGTGGCGGGACTGCGGGTGGAGCAGATCGCCGCCGCCTACCTGGTGCCGGCCCGGACCATGACGCAGCGGCTGAGCCGGGCCCGTGCGACCCTGCGCGAGGCCGGCGCCCGGTTCACCATGCCCCCGCCGGACGCGTTGCCCGACCGGGTGGCCGCCGTGCTCGACGTGTGCCACCTGGTGTTCAGCGAGGGCTACACCCGCACCTCCGGTGACCAGCTCCTCGACGTCGAACTCGCCGAGGAGGCGATCCGGCTCACCCGGCAGGTCCACGCCGCGCTGCCCGACCACCACGAGGTCACCGGCGCGCTGGCGCTGATGCTGCTCACCCACGCCCGGTCACCCGCCCGCACCGACGCCGCCGGCGACCTCGTGCCGCTCGCCGACCAGGACCGCTCCCGCTGGCGCCGCGAACTCGTCGACGAGGGCGTCACGCTGCTCGGCCGGGCCCTGCCCCACGGCCCGGTGGGCCGCTACCAGCTCCAGGCGGCCATCGCCGCCGTCCACGCCGAGGCGCCGGCCTTCCCGGACACCGACTGGCTCCAGATCAGCGTCCTCTACGACATGCTGAGCCGGGTCGCCCCCAGCCCGTTCGTCACGCTCAACCAGGCCGTCGCCGTGGCCATGGCGCACGGCCCCGACGTCGGGCTGGCCCTGCTCGACCCGCTGCTGGCCGACCCGGCGATGCGCGGCCACCACCGGCTGCACGCCGTCCGCGCACACCTGCTCGAGCTCGACGGCGACGCGCAGGCCGCCGCCGAGCACTACCGGCTGGCCGCCCGGCTCACCGGAAGCCTGCCCGAACAGCGCTACCTCAACCGGCGGCTGGCGCGCCTGACCAGCGACTCCTGATCCGTCCGGCGGCTGCGGTCACCGCCACACCCCGGCCACCTCGTCGGCCACCGCGTCGGCCTGCGCGACCCCGGCCCGCGCCGACGCCGCCCGCCGCGCCGGGTCCAGCACGTTACGGCCGATCGCCGTCCGCGCCGCCCGGTCCGGCGACACCACGGCCACCCGCGCCCCCGCCTCCCGCAACGCCGCCACCTGCGCCGACAGTCGCGGCATCGGCCCGACCGCCGCACGCGTCGGCGCCAGCACCACCACCCGATCGCAGCCGGCCGCCAGATCCGCGTTCACCGGCGAGCGGACCCCACCGTCGACGTAGCGCCGGCCGCCGACTGTGACCGGCGGCCACCCCCCCGGCACCGCGCAACTGGCGCCGACCGCGTCCACCAGCGGCACCCCGCTGTCCGCGTCGAACACCACGAACTCGCCGGAGGCCGCGTCCACGGCGGTGACCAGCAGCCGCGCCGCGGGCCAGTCCGGCGACGGCAGCCGCGCCGCGATCACCGCCCGCCGCGACTGCTCCGACGGGGTACTCGCCGACAACGCCATCGCGCCGATACGTGCCCGGGCCCGCGCCGCGTCCCGGCCACGACCGCCCGCCCACGCCCAGCGCAACAGCACCCCCGTCCCGAGCCGGGCCGGCACCTCGTCGCGGGGCGGCCGCAGCTGCGCCTCGTACAACTGCGCCGGCGGCGTACCCGAGCGCACCTGCGCCCCGACGACCGACCCGGCCGACGTGCCCACCACCAGGTCAGCCTCGTCCAGCCGCAGGCCGTGCCCGGCCAGCCCGGCCAGCAGACCCAGCTCCCAGGCCACCCCGGTCACCCCGCCACCACCCAGCACCAACGCGCGCCCCACGTGACCGTCCTCCCCACCC
>NZ_WBKS01000185.1:0-8467 GCF_008868145.1 Micromonospora sp. AMSO1212t | reverse complement strand
GTGGTTACCAGGGTGGCGTTGTCGGGGGCCTGGGCGCCGTCGGGCAGCAGCAGCGTGTCCTCCAGGCCGATCCGGGTGTGCAGACCCCGCCGGACCGCCTCGGCATACACCGGCCAGGTGGCCGACCCTTCCCCGTGCAGCAGCACCGGTGGGCGCTCGCCGGCCAGCGCGCCGAGGATCGCGGCAGCGTCGGCGAGCGCCGTCTCGACCTGCTCGGCCATGCACTCGACGAGGATCCGACCGGTGGGCGTGGACCAGCGGCGCCAGGCGTCGACCGCCGCCAGGGTCCACAGGCCGGCCTCGACCATCACGCCGCGCTCGTGCAGGGCGGCGGCGACCTCGGCCGCTCCGGGCTCGTGGGCGTTGACCGAGGCGAAGTCGGGCAGCACCGTCCAGGCGCGGACGGCGGCGACCCGCTCGGCGGGGTCGGGGACGATCCAGGCGCCGGTGCTCACGCCGACCGGCAGGCCGGGACGGGCGGCCCGGATGGCGGTGACCGCCGCGGCGATCACCGCCGGGTCGAGCGACTCGGCGCCGCTGTCGTCGCGCGGGTGCACGTGCACTGCCGCCACCCCGGCGGTCGCGCAGCGCACCGCGTCGGCGGCCAGTTCGGCCGGGGTGAGCGGAACGGCGGGGTGCTCGTCCCGCCGTCTTGTGCCGTTGAGACACGCCTTCAGCACCGGTGTGTGCCTCCCCTGGGTCGGCGGCCGCGACGAGGGCGGCCGGCGGTCAGTCGAGCCGGCGGGAGTCGAGGTCGTTCTCGGCGTCGGCCATCGCGTCGGCGTCGATGTGCTCGGCGAACTCGGCCGCCTCGGCGCTCTGCGCGGCCAGCGCGTCCTTCACCGCTCGGATCGCCACCCCGGCCGGGTAGCCCTTGCGCGCCAGCATGCCGACCAGCCGCCGGAACACCGCGTCGGGCTCACCCCGGGTGCTGCGCAGCTTGCGCTCCACCAGGGCGCGGGCGGTCTGCGCCTCGGTCTCCTCGTCCAGCCCGTCCAGGGCCGCGCCTGCCACCTCGCCGTCGACGCCGCGCTGGCGCAGCTCGTTGGCGAGCGCACGGCGAGCCAGCCCGCGACTGTTGTGCCGGCTGCTCACCCAGGCGCGGGCGAAGGCGGCGTCGTCGACGATGCCGACCTCGTCGTAGCGGTCGAGGACCTGCTCGGCGACCTCCTCGGAGATGCCGCGCCGCGCCAGCGCGCCGGCCAGCTCGGCCCGGGTACGCGGGCGCGCCGCGAGCTGCCGCAGGCAGATCTCCCGGGCCACCTCGGCCTCGTCGCGCGGCGGAGCCGGAGCCTCCCCTGCATCGGGCTCCGCCGCGCGGTCACGGCGTCCCCGGCGAGGCCGGGGCGTACCTGTGGCGTCGCCCGCACGGGGTGGGCCGGCATCCCAGCCCCGGCCCGTACGGGCGCGTCGTCCTGCCACGGATCAGCGGATCAGAAGTCGACCGGCGGCAGTTCCGGGCCACCGGTGGCGTCACCGGCACCGCCGGTGCCGACGCCGAGCTTCTCCAGGATCTTCTTCTCGATCTCGGCCGCCACGTCCGGGTTCTCGCGGAGGAACTCGCGGGCCTTCTCCTTGCCCTGGCCGAGCTGGTCACCGTCGTAGGTGTACCAGGCGCCGGACTTGCGGATGATCGCCTGCTCCACGCCGACGTCGATCAGCGAGCCCTCGCGGGAGATGCCCTTGCCGTACATGATGTCGAACTCGGCCTGCTTGAACGGAGCGGCGACCTTGTTCTTCACGACCTTGACCCGGGTGCGGTTACCGACCACGTCGGTGCCGTCCTTGAGGCTCTCGATGCGGCGCACGTCGAGCCGGACCGAGGCGTAGAACTTCAGCGCGCGACCACCGGTGGTGGTCTCCGGGCTGCCGAACATCACGCCGATCTTCTCGCGGAGCTGGTTGATGAAGATCGCGGTGGTGCCGGTGTTGTTGAGCACACCAGTGATCTTCCGCAGCGCCTGGCTCATCAGCCGGGCCTGGAGGCCGACGTGGCTGTCGCCCATCTCGCCCTCGATCTCGGCGCGCGGCACCAGGGCCGCCACCGAGTCGATCACGATGATGTCGATCGCGCCGGAGCGGACCAGCATGTCCGCGATCTCCAGCGCCTGCTCGCCGGTGTCCGGCTGGGAGACCAGCAGGGCGTCGGTGTCGACGCCGAGGGCCCGTGCGTACTCCGGGTCGAGCGCGTGCTCGGCGTCGATGAACGCGGCGATGCCGCCGGCGCGCTGGGCGTTCGCCACCGCGTGCAGGGCGACGGTGGTCTTACCGCTGGACTCCGGACCGTAGATCTCGACCACCCGGCCGCGAGGCAGACCGCCCACGCCGAGCGCCACGTCGAGCGCGATGGAGCCGGTCGGGATGACAGCCGTCTGCACGACGGGCCGCTCCCCCAGGCGCATCACCGAACCCTTGCCGAACTGCTTGTCGATCTGAGCGAGAGCAAGGTCGAGCGCCTTCTCCCGGTCAGGCCCTGCTGCCATCGTTGCCACCCCTGCCTTCGCCGGCGTCTTTCCTGAGCTTCGCGTCACGCGGGACACGCTAGGCGCTGGGTCCGACAGAAAACCAGCCGACGGGCCGTGAGCTGTGGACGAGCACCCCGCTGTGGACAATAGCCGAACAGGTGTACGACTGGGCAAGCGACACGCGGGATCGACGAAAAGGCTGCTCAGCGTAGTCGGGCGGGCACCCGGTCCGGATAGGCGGCGACCACGGCACGCCACACCACGTGCGTTTGCTCACCGGCGGCGAGGGCCTGCTCGATGGTCCGCCCGCCGAGCTGGGACAGCACCTGGTCCCTGGCGATGCTGGCCGCGTACCCCGGGCCGAACGCCTCCTCCAGCCGCGTCCAGAAGTCGGTCAGCCGCACGTGTTCAGTCCTCCTCGTCGAGTGGTGCAGTGCCGGTACGGCGCAGCGCCAGCGCCACAAGCGGCACCACCGCGATCGCCGACAGCAGGGTGAGCGTCGGGTACCCCACGGCCCGCATGACGAACCCGCTCGCCGCCGCCGCGCCCGCCCCGGCCAGCCCCATGAGCAGGTCGGACAGGCCCTGCACGCCCGGCCGGTCGGCGGTGGGCACCGACTCCGACAGCAGCGTCGAGCCCGCCACCATGGTGCCCGACCAGCCCAGCCCGAGCAGCGTCAGCCCCACCGACAGCAGCGGCGTGTGGTGCCCGGCGGTGCCGGACACCGCGCACGCGGCCAGCAGCAGCGCCACCCCGCCGAGGATCACCGGCCGCCGGCCGACCCGGTCGGTGAGCCACCCCACCACCGGCGACAGCGCGTACATGCCGGCGATGTGCAGGCTGAGCACCAGGCCGACCACGGGCAGCACGTCCTCGTCGGAGTGCCACTCGCCGAGGTGCACCGGCGTCATCGACATGACAGCGACCATCACCAGGTGCCCCACCGCCACCGCGGCGATGCCGAGGCGGGCGGCCGGCCGCCCGCGTACCGTGCGCCACGCGGCGACCATGCCACCGCGGCGGGCGACCGCCGGCGCGGCGCCGGGTGCCGGCTCGGCCGCCGTCAGCCGGCGCGCGGTGAGCAGCGGGTCCGGCCGGAGCAGGACCAGGAGTACGACGGCGGTGAGCATGAACGCGACGGCGCTGAAGGCGAACGGGCCGGCCAGCGCCGGCAGGCCCCAGCCCCGGGTGGTGTCGTCGGCGAGCGCGGCGAAGTTCGGCGCCGCCACCGCGCCGATCGTGGTGGCCCACACCACCAGCGAGAGCTGCCGCCCCCGGCGCTGCGGCTCGGCCAGGTCCACCGCCGTGTAGCGGGCCTGGAGGTTGGCCGCGGTGCCGCCGCCGAACAGCAGCATGCCGACGAAGAGCAACGGCACCAGGCGCGTGACGGTGGCGACCACCACCAGCACGCCGCCGACCGCGCCGACCAGGTACGCGAGGACCAGCCCCGGGCGGCGGCCACGCGCGGTCATGAGCCGGGTGACGGGGATGGCGAGCAGCGCGGCGCCGACGACACCGGCGCTCTGCGCCAGCCCGGCCAGGGCGGTGCCGGCGACCCGGGCGGCGAGCAGCGCGCCGACCGAGATGCCGATGGTGACGCCGATGCCGCCGATGATCTGGGTGAGGAACAGCAGCCGGACGGTACGCCGCTGGATGCCGGCGACGTCGGGCCGGGGCGGGGCCGGCGCGGTCAGGTCGGTGGACATGCGCGCTCCTGGTGAGGACGGATGCCCCATCCTCTCCCGCCGGTCCGTTCGACCGGCAACCCGGTTTCGCTACAGGCCGAGGCCCCGGCCGATGATCTCCTTCATGATCTCGGTGGTGCCGCCGTAGATGGTCTGCACCCGGCTGTCCAGCCACGCCTTCGCCACCGGGTACTCCGCCATGAAGCCGTAGCCGCCGTGCAGCTGCACGCACCGGTCGGCCACCTTGGTCTGCAACTCGGTGGTCCACCACTTGGCCTTCGCCGCGTCGGTCACCGACAGGCGGCCCGCGTTGAACTCGGTGACGCAGTGGTTGACGAACGTCCGCGCGATGGTGATCTCGGTGTCCAGCTCGGCCAGCAGGAACCGGTTGTGCTGGAACCGGCCGATCGGCCGCCCGAACGCCTCGCGGGAGCGGGCGTACTCGACGGTGAGCGCGAGCAGCTTCTCGCAGGCCGCCACCGCTGCGACGGCGATGCTCAGCCGTTCCCGGGGCAGGTTGGCCATCAGGTGGTAGAAGCCCTGGTTCTCGGCGCCGATCAGGTTCTCCGCCGGCACCCGGCAGTCGTCGAAGAACAGCTCGGCGGTGTCGTTGGCCTTCAACCCGACCTTCGCCAGCCGGCGGCCCCGGCTGAAGCCCGGCGTGCCGTCCTCCACCACGACCAGGCTCACCCCGTGCGCGCCCTGGTCCGGCGCGGTCTTGACCACCACGACCACGAGGTCGGCCATCTCACCGTTGGTGATGAACGTCTTCTGCCCGTTGAGGACCAGGCTGTCGCCGTCGCGGACCGCCGTGGTGCGGATGCCCGCCAGGTCGCTGCCCGCGCCCGGCTCGCTCATCGCGATCGCGGTGACCAGGTCGCCGGAGCAGAAGCCCGGCAGCCACCGCTTGCGCTGGTCGTCGGTGGTCAGCTCGGTCAGGTACGGCGCCACCACGTCGTTGTGCAGCCCGAACCCCAGACCGGTGCACCCGGACGCGACGATCTCCTCGTCGAGCACCGCGTTGAACCGGAAGTCGCGCTGCCCGCCGCCGCCGTACTCGGGATCGACGTCCGGGCCGAGCAGCCCGGCGGCGCCGGCGGCCCGCCACACCTCCCGGTCGACGATCCCGTCGGCCTCCCAGCGCTCGTGGTGCGGCACCGCCTCCCGGGTCAGGAACCGGCGGCACAGGTCACGGAACTCGTCGTGGACGGGCTCGTAGAGATGCTGCTCCATGGCGGCCAGTCTGGCACCGCTCACCCGCCCTGGACAGGGGTGAGCGCCGCTCGCAGCCGGCGCTCACGGCGGCCGGTACGCACGGCTTCGGCCAGCACCGCGACCAGGACGATCCCGAACCCGACGGCGGCGAGTTCCCACCCGCCGCGGATCGCGAGCACGATCAGCGGGCCGAGCAACACCACGCCACCGGCCGCCCCGAACAGCGCTCCCCGGCGTATCGCGGGGAGGTTGTCCGCCACCGCCGCGCGCGCCGCCTCGTCGGCGGGTGGCTCGCCCCGGCGCAGCGCGGCCTCGGTGACCGCCCAGGCGGCGGCCCGGTCCGCCTCGGCGGGGCGCGGCTTCCCGAACCGGCTCAGCGTGAAGTAGAACGCGAACCCCCAGATCACCGCGTTCAGGCCGGCCTCGACCACCGCGGCCGGAACGGACCCGTCCCGCTCCCAGAGCCGGATGGGCAGCCACAGGAGGCCGGCGATCAGCACGGAGACCACGTACGGGCCGGGTGCGCCGTACCGGAACAGCGACACACGAGGTCGGGGCTCGGCCATGCCCGGATCGTATCCCTGCGTGTCGATCCGTGTTCCCCCTGTGGACGGTGGCGGGCGGAAGGGAAGCACGTCAGGATGGCCGGATGAGCACACTCACGGGGAAACAGGTCGCCGAGGCCGGGCTGGACGGGTGGACGTACCTGCTGGGGGCGTTGCAGACGCGCATCCGTACCCCCGATTTCGCAGCCGGACTGGCGCTGGTGGCCGCGGTGGGCGCGGAGGCCGAGCGGGTCGACCATCATCCGGACCTGGACCTGCGCTACACCCATGTGGACGTGCGGCTCTGGTCGCACGACGCGGGTGGAGTGACCCAGCGTGACCTGCGGCTGGCCCGGACGATCTCGGCGCTGGCCACCGACGCCGGGCTGACCCTGTCGGCGGCCGGGCTGGCCCGCCTGGAACTCGCGCTGGACACCCCGGAGCACGCGGCCGTGCTGCCGTTCTGGCGCGCGGTCCTGGCGTGGGGCGCGCCGCCCGGCCCGGCCCCGGACGCCGACGAGGTACGCGACCCGGACGGCGTGCTGCCGACCGTGTGGTTCCAGCGCTCCGGCCGGGACGAGCCCCGGCAGCGGTGGCACCCGGACGTGTGGGTCGACCCGGCCGAGGTGGACGCACGGATCGCTGCGGCGCTGGCGGCGGGCGGCACGCTGGTCAGCGACGCGGAGGCGCCGAGCTTCTGGGTGCTCGCCGACCCGGACGGCAACCGGGTCTGTCTCTGCACCTGGCAGCAGCGCTCCTGACTCAGCGCAGCGCCTTGGCCGCCACCTTCAGGTCGGCGACTAGGCCCTCGTAGGCCACGTCCTGGTTGTCGGCGCGCAGCACCGCGGACGGGTGGATGGTGGCGAGCAGCCGGGCCGCCGGGGCGTCGGCGACCGCGCCGGCCCGGTCCACCGGCACCCGCTCGAAGTCCTCCGGGTGCTGGGCGGCGGCGGGCCAGGGCATCAGTTCGCCGCGCTGCTTCGTCACCCGGAACGACGGGCCGAGCAGTGCCTTGGCGGCGGTGGCGCCGAGCACCACCACGATCTCCGGGCGCAGCCGGGCGAACTCGGCGACGAGCCAGGGCCGGCAGGCGGTGACGTGCACCCGGTCCGGGGTCTGGTGGATGCGCCGCTTGCCGCGCAGCTCGAACCGGAAATGCTTCACGGCGTTCGTGAGGTAGATCTGGGCGGGGTCGAGCGCGGCGTCGTCGACGGCCTTGCGCAGCAGCCGTCCGGCCGGGCCGACGAACGGTAGGCCCTTCTGGTCCTCGATGTCGCCCGGCTGCTCGCCGACGAAGACCACGCGCGCGTGTTCGCCGCCGCGGCCGAAGACGGTCTGGGTGGCGTCCCGGTACAGCTCGCAGCCCCGGCAGCCGCCCGCGGCGGCGCGCAGCTCGTCGATGGTGTCCGCCGACGGCGGGATGAACTCCTGCGCTCCGGGGGCGCTCTCGGTCTCGGCCATGCCGACCGTTCTACCCCGTCGGCCGCCGCCCACGCGAGCGCTTGCCGCGATCAGGCGGTGAAGGTCGGGGTGGGCCGGGCGGCGCGGGCGGTCACGTCGACGAGCGCGGGCAGGTCCGCCTCGTCGAGCGCGCTGACCGAGACGCGCACGGCGGGGGCCCCGGCGATCCGGTAGAGCCCGCCGGGGGCCACCGACCAGCCGGCGTCGCGCAGCGTCGTGACCGCCACCGTCTCGTCGGGCACCGGCACCCAGACGTTGATCCCGGTACGCCCGTGCGCGGCCACCCCGCGCGCGGCGAGCCCGCCCACCAGCCCGTCGCGCCGCCGGTCGTAGCTGTCCGCCGCGTGCCGCACCAGCTCGGCGGTGGCCGGGTCGCGCCAGAGCGACACGACCAGGCGTTGCAGCACCGTGGAGACCCAGCCGGCACCGACCCGCGCCCGCCCGGCCACCCGGGCCACTGTGGCCTCGTCGCCGGCCAGCACCGCGAGCCGCAGGTCGGGCCCGTAGGGCTTGCTCACCGAGCGGACGAAGGCCCACGCGGCTGTCGCCCCGGCGAGCGGGTGCAGGGGTACGCGGGCCAGCTCGGCGGCGTGGTCGTCCTCGATGAGCAGCAGGTCGGCGCGGCCGTCGAGCAGCGTCCGCAGCGCCGCCGCCCGCTCGGCGGAGACGGCCGCGCCGGTCGGGTTCTGCGCCCGGCTGGTCACCACGAGCGCCCGGACCCCGGCGGCGAGTGCCGCCCGGACGCCGCCGGCGGTGGGGCCCTCGTCGTCCACCGGCACCCCGACGGTACGCATCCCGAGCGCGGCGATCAGGTCGAGCAGGTTGGCCCAGCCCGGGTCCTCCACCGCCACCGCGTCACCGGGGCGCAGGTGGGCGGCGGGCAGCCGTTCGATGCCGTCGAGCGCGCCGCCGGTGACTGTGAGCTCGGCGGCCGGCACCCCGTCCGCGGCGAGCCGGTCCCGGGCCAGGGCGGCCAGGTCGGGCAGCACGGCGTCGGTCGCGTACCCGCCGGGGGGTCCGATCTCGGCGGCGAGCGCGGCCAGGTGCGGCCCGAGCGGGGGCAGCAGCCGGGGGTCGGGCTGACCGGCGGAGAGG
>NZ_WBKS01000184.1:0-8651 GCF_008868145.1 Micromonospora sp. AMSO1212t | reverse complement strand
GGGGTAGCCTAACGATCGTTCAGGTCGGTGGGCGCCCTGTGCGGGGGCCGTGGCAACGGGAGTCGGCGTGACGCTCGACGGTGAGGCTCTGGAGCAGCTACGCAAGCGCGCCCGCGCCGGCGGAGCGGACAAGTACCACGCGGCCAACGCCGCGAAGGGGAAGCTGTTCGCCCGCGAGCGCGTGGCGTACCTGGTCGACGAGGGTTCCTTCGTCGAGGACGGGCTCTACGCCAACGCGATGGCCGACGGGCTGCCCGCCGACGGCGTGGTCACCGGCACCGCGACCATCGACGGCCGCCAGGTCTGCCTGATGGCGAACGACTCCACGGTCAAGGCCGGCAGCTGGGGCGCGCGTACCGTCGAGAAGATCATCCGGATCATCGAGCGGGCGTACTCGACCGGCGTTCCCATGGTCTACCTGGTCGACTCGGCCGGCGCCCGGATCACCGACCAGGTCGACCTGTTCCCGGGCCGGCGCGGCGCCGGCAAGATCTTCTGGAACCAGGTCCGCGCCTCCGGCTCGATCCCGCAGGTCTGCGCGCTGTTCGGGCCCAGCGCGGCGGGCGGGGCGTACATCCCGGCGTTCTGCGACGTGGTCGCCATGGTGGACGGCAACGCCAGCATGTACCTCGGCTCCGACCGCATGGTCGAGATGGTCACCGGCGAGAAGACCACGCTGGAGGCGATGGGCGGCGCGAAGGTGCACTGCGCCGAGTCCGGCGTGGGCCACTTCCTCTGCAAGACCGAGAACGACGCGCTCGACGTGGTGCGGACCTACCTGTCGTACCTGCCGTCGAACTGGAAGCAGGACCCGCCGGCCGCCGAGGCGGTGGACGCGCCGGAGAAGGCCGACCTGGCCGCGCTGGTCCCGGCCAGCGAGCGGCAGGCGTTCGACATGCGCCGGTACGTCAAGGGTCTGCTCGACGAGGGCAGCTTCTTCGAGATCCAGGCGCTGTGGGCCAAGGAACTAACCATCGGGTTCGGCCGGCTGAACGGCGAGGTCGTCGGCGTGGTCGGCAACAACTCGATGTTCAAGGGCGGCGTGCTCTTCGTCGACTCGGCCGACAAGGCGACCCGGTTCGTGCAGCTCTGCGACGCGTTCAACGTGCCGCTGCTGTTCCTCAGCGACGTACCCGGGTTCATGGTCGGCAGCGCGGTGGAGAAGCAGGGCATCATCCGGCACGGCGCCAAGATGATCACGGCGATCTCCGAGGCGACCGTACCCAAGATCTGTGTGGTGGTCCGCAAGGCGTACGGCGCGGGTCTCTACGCGATGGCCGGTCCCGGGTTCGAGCCGGAGGCCACTATCGCGCTGCCTACCGCGAAGATCGCGGTGATGGGCGCGGAGGCCGCCGTGAACGCGGTCTACGCCAACAAGATCGCCGCGATCGAGGACGAGGCCGAGCGGGCCGCGTTCGTGGCCGCGAAGCGCGAGGAGTACGAGCGCGACATCGACGTCGTCCGCCTCGCCAGCGAGCTGGTGGTGGACGCGATCGTCGAGCCGCACGAGCTGCGCGCCGAGCTGGTACGCCGGTTCGCCGCCGCGCGCGGCAAGGAGCGGCACTTCTCCCGGCGCCGGCACGGCGTCACCCCGGTCTGACCGACCCACGCCCACCCGGGTCCGACCGACCCACGCCCCGGCGTCACGAGCGCCCGGCCCGTCCGTACCGCCGTCCCACCAGGAGGATCAGATGGACTTCCGGCTCAGCGACGAACAGGAGGCGCTGCGCTCCAGCGTGCGGGAGTTCGCCCGCGAGGTGGTCGCACCCACCATCGCCGAGCACTACGAGCAGCACACCTTCCCGTACGAGATCGTCCGTCAGATGGGCAAGATGGGCCTGTTCGGGCTGCCCTTCGCGGAGGAGTACGGCGGCATGGGCGGCGACTACTTCGCGCTCTGCCTGGCGCTGGAGGAGCTGGCCCGGGTCGACTCCAGCGTGGCCATCACGCTGGAGGCGGCGGTGTCGCTCGGCGCGATGCCGATCTACCGGTTCGGCACCGAGGAGCAGAAGGCGCAGTGGCTGCCGAAGCTGCTCAGCGGTGAGGCGCTGGCCGGGTTCGGGCTCACCGAGCCGGGCACCGGGTCGGACGCGGGCGGCACCCGGACGCGGGCCGTCCTGGACGGCGACGAGTGGGTGATCAACGGCTCGAAGGCGTTCATCACCAACTCCGGCACCGACATCACCGCGCTGGTCACCGTCACCGCCGTCACCGGTACGCGGCCGGACGGCGGCAAGGAGTTGTCCACGATCATCGTGCCGTCGGGTACGCCCGGGTTCACCGTCGCGCCCGGCTACTCCAAGGTCGGCTGGAACGCGTCGGACACGCACGAGCTGACCTTCGACGACTGCCGGGTGCCGGCCGCCAACCTGCTCGGGGAGCGCGGCCGGGGATTCGCGCAGTTCCTGCGCATCCTGGACGAGGGCCGGATCGCCATCGCGGCGCTCGCCGTCGGCCTGGCCCAGGGCTGCGTGGACGAGTCGATCAAGTACGCGAAGGAACGCCAGGCGTTCGGCCAGCCGATCGGCAACTACCAGGCCATCCAGTTCAAGATCGCGGACATGGAGATGAAGGCGCACACGGCCCGGCTGGCCTACTACGACGCGGCCGCCCGGATGCTCGCCGGTGAGCCGTTCAAGCGCCAGGCGGCCATCGCCAAGCTGCACGCCTCCACCGTCGCCGTGGACAACGCCCGCGAGGCGACGCAGATCCACGGCGGGTACGGCTTCATGAACGAGTACCCGGTGGCCCGCTTCTGGCGCGACTCCAAGATCCTGGAGATCGGCGAGGGCACCAGCGAGGTGCAGCGCATGATCATCGCGCGCGACCTCGGCATGTGAGGACACGCGAAATCGCGCCCTGTCGGATATCGGCAGTGGACGGTCGGTTGGTTGACGATGGGCTGTGGAGCGTCGGAGTCCATCCGTAATCTTCGTGCCCATGACTCCGGATCATGACCGTGCGCGGGGCCCGGGCGGTCGTACCGGTCTGTCCGACCTGCTGCGCGGGCACCGGCTCGCCGTCGGCCTGACCCAGGCCGAGCTGGCGGGCCGGGCCGGCGTGGGCGTACGGACGGTCCGCGATCTGGAACGGGGGCGGGCCACCCGGCCCCAGCGCACCACAGTCGATCTGCTGGCCGACGCGCTCGGTCTGAGCGGTGACGAGCGGCGCGAGTTCGTCGACACCGCCCGGCCCCCGGCATCCCGCCTTTCCGCCGCCGGTGCCGCCGCCGACGATCCGCCGGTGGCGCTGCCCCAGCCCGTACCGCTGCTCGGGCGCGAACGGGACGTGGCGGAGGTGTGCGGCCTGCTCGACGCGTACCCGGTGGTGAGCCTCGTGGGGCTCGCCGGGGTGGGCAAGACGGCGCTGGCCGTCACTGTCGCGCACGCGGTGGCGGCCCGCCATCCGGCGGGCGTGGCCGGGGTGCTCGTGGGCGAGGGCTCGGACACCGCCGACGTGCTCGCCGCGTCGGCGTCGATGTTCGGCGTGAACCGGCTGGCCGACCTGTCCTGCCGGATCGGCGACCGGCGGGCGCTGCTGCTCGTGGACGCCGTCGACCGGGCACCGGACGCGGTGGCCGAGGCGCTCCGCGTCCTGACCGCCGCCGTGCCGACGCTGCGGGTGCTGGTGACCGGCCGCCGCCCGGCGGGTCTGCCCGGCGAGCTGGTCCGGCCGGTCGCGCCGCTCGACGTGCCACCGACCGGCGTCGAGCCCGCCGACCGGGCCGGTCTGGACCGATGGCCGGCGGCGGCGCTGTTCGCCGCCCGGCTGGCCCAGGTCCGCCGGGAACCGCCCACCCCGGCCGAGCTGCCGGCGCTCGCCGCGCTCGTACGCCGGCTCGGCGGTCTGCCGCTCGCCATCGAGCTGATGGCGGCACGGGGACGCATCCTCGACGTCACCGAGCTGCTCGACCGCTACGGCGACCGCGTCCTGGACCTGACCGGCGTACGCCCCGGCTGGGAGCCGGCCGACCCGTCCGCCGGCACGGTGACGCTGCGCGACGCGGTGGCGACCAGCTATCACCTGCTCACTCCCGCCGACCGGACGGCGTTGCGGCGGCTGTCCGCGTTCCGTAACCGCTGGTCGGTCGAGCTGGCCGAGGATCTGCTCGCCGACGGCGGCCGGCGCTGGGACGCCGCGCCGATGCTGGACCGGCTGCGCGAGCTTGGCCTGCTCAGCGTCCGGGGCACCGGTCAGTTCCGGTTCCGCCTGCTGGACGCGGTCCGTGACTTCGCCGCGGAGCAGGCCGACGCCGACGGCGAGACCGCCCGGATCCGGATGCGGCACGCCGCGGTGATCACCGGTCTGGTTCACCGCACCGCGCCGGGGCTGGTGGGCGCGCAGATGCCCGGCTCGGTGCGCGCGCTCGACGAGGCGACGAGCGACATCACGGCCGCGCTGGCGTACGCCGCCGAGCACGCGCCGGAGACGGCGCTCCTGCTCGCCGCCTCACTGCCCCGGTGGTGGCGGCTGCGCGGGCGGGACGTCTCCGGCCGCCGCCGGCTGCGGCGGCTGCTCGCCGATCCGCGTACCGCGGGTGCCCGGCCCACGCTGCGGGCCTGGGCCATGCTGGGCGCGGCACGGCTGGCCGCCGAACACGGCGCGGGTGCGGAGGAACTGCCGGCGGCCCGGGCCGCCCTGACCGTCTTCGCCGAGGCGGGCGACGTGACCGGCGAACTGTCCGCCCGGTCCGTGCTCTGCGCGCTGCTGCTCGGCCTCGGCGCGCACGACGAGGCCCGCGAGCAGGCCGAGGCCGCGCTGGCCTCGGCCACCCGGCACCACCGGGTACGCGAGATGGCCGTCGCCCAGGCGCATCTGACCTGGCACGACGTACGGGAAGGGCGGCTGGCCGGGGCCCGGCGGCGGCTGGCCACTGTCGACCGCCTGGCGGCGCAGTGCGGTGACCAGCGCCTGCGTGTGCTGGCGCGGGCCGATCAGGCCGAACTGACCCGCCTGGAGGGCCGATTCGCCGAGGCGGTCGAGCAGGGGCGCCGGGTGGCCGCCGCGCTCGCGGAGCTGGGCGATCCCGGGCGGCGGCGCCGGACGGTCGGCGCGGTCGGGTTGGCGCTCGCCCACGCCGGGCGCACCGACGAGGCGCTGGCCACGGTCGCCGAGCTGTGGCCGTCGGGCGCGGTACCGGGCCGGCGCCGTCCACCGGCCGTGGAGATGCTCGACCCGCCCGGCGCGGGTGGGGACGCCCGCACCGAGGACGCGTTGCGCGGGTTGATCGAAGGGCACGTGGCGCTGCACCGGGGAGACCGGGAGTTGGCGGCGGAGTGGTTCGCCGCGGCTGCGGACGCGGCCGAGGGTGTCGCCGATCGGCGGGATCTGGTCGAGGCGCTCGTGGGGCTGGCGGTCAGCACCGCGGAGCCGCGTGTGCTGGACCGGCTGGACGCGGCGCGGCAGGTCACCGGTGTCAGCCTGCTGCCGCAGGAGGAGGAGTTGCTGTTCTCCTTGACGGCCCGACGCGGGCGATGAGCACCAGTGGCCGGCGGAGAGCGGCGGCCGGGCACTGGGAGGCGGAGGGCGCGGGGGTGGCGCGAGCGAAGTAGCCCCCTGGTGCTGCCCCTCGCTCCACGCTCGCGCCAGCACCCCCCGGTGCCCCCCGCTGCCGGAAGACTACCGAGGTCGGGCGACCGATTCGCGAATATACCGACCGGTTTGTCCGTCAGTTCGGACGGTTCTGCCGGTTGTTCTGCCGGTGACCGGCGGGTAGTGCCCGGCAGGTCGCTGACCGTCAGGCGGCGTCCTCGGCCGGCTCGGTGCTGCCGGCGGTGGCACCCGGATGGACCGCGTCGCGTACCCGGCGCAGCCCGTCCAGCAGCCCGTCGAGTTGCGCCGGGTCGAGCTGGCTGGTGAACCACTGCTCGATGATCCGCAGATGGCCGGGAAGGACGTCGTCCAGCCGGCTCAGGCCGGTGGCGGTCACCACCGCGAAGGAACTGCGCCGGTCGGACGGGCAGGCGCGCCGGCGGATCAGCCCGTCCCGCTCCATCCGGTCCACCACGCGGGTCACGCCGCTGGTGGAGAGCGAGGTCTGCGCGGCCAGATCGGTCATCCGCAGCTGGTTGTTGGGTGAGCGGGCGAGCCGGGTCAGCACCTCGAACTCGACCGGGGAGAGGCCGTGCTCCTCGAACTGGGCGGCGAACCGGGCGGCGAGCCCGGCATGCGCCTCGACGAGCAGGCCGACGGCAGTGATCCGGGGGTCGTCGAACACGTTCTGGTCCACGCCACCATCCTAGCAACACTTGACACGGGGAATATTGTCTCAACTATAGTTGCTCAGTCAGTCGTTGGGCTCCTAAACAATCTTCTCCGGAGGAGAGCATCATGACCAGCAGCACCGAGGCGACTACCCGCGACTGGGAGGGTCTCACCATCCCCACCCCCGGCACCTACGTGCTGGACGCGGCGCACAAGCGTGTCGGCTTCGTCGCGCGGCACATGATGGTCAGCAAGGTACGCGGTGAGTTCGCGGACGCCACCGCCACCATCACCGTCACCGACGACCCGATGCAGTCCTCGGTCACCGCCAGCATCCAGGCGGCCAGCATCAACACCGCCCAGGCGGACCGCGACGCGCACCTGCGCAGCCCGGAGTTCCTCGACGCGGAGCAGTTCCCGACGCTGGAGTTCCGCAGCACCGAGGTGAAGTCCCGCGACGGCAACGAGTTCGTGCTCGCCGGTGAGCTGACCATCAAGGGTGTGACCCGTCAGGTCGAGCTCGAGGTGGAGTTCGAGGGCGTCGGCCGCAGCCCGTTCGGGCAGGACATCTTCGGCTTCTCCGCCTCCACCGAGATCGACCGGGAGGACTTCGGCCTGACCTGGAACGTGGCGCTGGAGACCGGCGGCGTCCTGGTCGGGCGCAAGATCAAGATCGAGATCGAGGGTGAGGCCATCCGCCAGGGCTGAGCCCGGCACAGGCCAATGGGGCCCGCACCGTCCGCCGACGGTGCGGGCCCCTCTCGTGTACGCCCCGGCGGTGCGAATCGTCACGTGAAGTTCTCCGCCCGGACGCGCTGGTGACCGCGGCGACGGGGTACAGGTGCAGACCTGCCGCCCGTCCAGCCGGGCGGCGGGGTGGGCGCACTTACGTCCACCACACGAATGGTTCACAATGCGTTGCGGAACGGTACGGTTCCGTCGCACCGGCGCCGGGAGGGCACATGGGCAGAGACGTCGAGCAGGGCGCCTTCTCCCGCGAGGATCGGGTCCGCTACCGGCAGAAGGTCCGGCGATGTCTGGACGTCTTCGCGCTGATGCTCGACGACTTCGGCTTCGACGCGGACCGCCCGATGACCGGGCTGGAGATCGAGCTGAACCTGATCGACGCCGCCGCCGAACCGGCAATGCGCAACGACCAGATCCTGGCCGACATCGCCGACCCGCTGTTCCAGACCGAACTGGGGCAGTTCAACCTCGAACTGAACGCGTCGCCCCGGCTGATCGAGGGCAGTGGCTTCGCCGACTACGAGCAGGATCTGCGCAGCAGCCTCAGCCGCGCCGACGAGCGGGCCGCCAAGTCCGACGCGACGATCATGATGGTCGGCATCCTGCCCACGCTCACCGAGCGCCACCTGGTCGCCGACAACCTCTCCACGAACGAGCGGTACCGCGTCCTCAACGACCAGATCGTCGGCGCCCGGGGCGAGGACATCGAGCTGGACATCAACGGCGTCGAGCGGCTGCGTACGCACACCGACTCGATCGCGCCGGAGGCCGCCTGCACCAGCCTCCAGTTCCACCTCCAGGTCGCGCCGGACAGCTTCGCCGACTACTGGAACGCCTCCCAGGCGATCGCCGGCGTGCAGGTCGCCGTCGGGGCCAACTCGCCGTTCCTCTACGGCCGGCAGCTCTGGGCGGAGACCCGGATCGCGTTGTTCCAGCAGGCCACCGACACCCGCCCGGACGAGCTGAAGGCCCAGGGCGTACGCCCCCGGGTGTGGTTCGGCGAGCGCTGGATCACCTCGATCTTCGACCTGTTCGAGGAGAACGTCCGCTACTTCCCGCCGCTGCTGCCCATCTGCGAGGAGGAGGACCCGGTCGAGGTGCTGCACGCCGGTGGCGTGCCCAAACTCGGTGAGCTGCGGCTGCACAACGGCACCGTCTACCGCTGGAACCGGCCGGTCTACGACATCATGAACGACCGTCCGCACCTGCGGGTGGAGAACCGGGTGCTGCCCGCCGGCCCGACAGTGGTGGACATGCTCGCCAACGCGGCGTTCTACTTCGGGCTGGCCCGCGGCCTCGCCGAGTCGGACCGTCCGATCTGGAGCCAGTTGACGTTCAGCTCCGCGGAGGAGAACTTCCACGCCGCCGCCCGGCGCGGCATCGAAGCGGTCCTGCACTGGCCCCGGCTCGGCGACGTGCCGGTCACCAGACTCGTGCTCGACACGCTGCTGCCGGTGGCCGCGCAAGGGCTGGACCGGTTCGGTGTCGCCCCGGCCGAGCGGGACCGCCTGCTCGGCGTGATCGAGGGCCGCTGCCGTACCGGCCGCAACGGCGCGGTCTGGCAGACCGAGACGGTCTGGACGGCGGAGCGAACCCGGGGCCTGGACCGGGAGGCGGCGCTGCACCACATGGTCCAGCGGTACGCCGAGCTGCAACGCGGCAACGAGCCCGTCCACACCTGGCCCGTCGACTGACCCCCG
>NZ_WBKS01000183.1:0-8689 GCF_008868145.1 Micromonospora sp. AMSO1212t | reverse complement strand
CCCCGCCCGCTGACCCCATCCCCGCCCGCCCGCCTGCCCTTCCGCCCCCGGGCCTCCCGCCCTCTCATCGTTGATCAAGGAGTTTGTGTCCAGTTCCAGCCCCGCTGAGGACACAAACTCCTTGATCACCGCTTCTGGGCCGCCGCCCCGCCCGGATGCACGCGAGATCTTGGTACGAGATGGCCCCCATAGGGGCGCTTTCGTACCAAGATCTACGGCGGCGCCCGGGATTGAGGGGACGGACGGGCTGGGCAGCCCGCCGCCGCGGCGGTGGCGGTGGCGGTGGCGGTGAGCACGTTGTTCGCCCAGTCCGGGGTGATCCGCGATCTTGCAGTCTGTGCCCGGGTGAACGGGACATTCGGGGCACAGCTTGGGCCGAAAGTGCAAGATCGCGTGGAAGACATCGGGGCGCGGCGCGGGCCGGGAGTGCAAGATCGCGTGGGAGCGGGCCGTTGGGCTACGGCAGGTGGTCGGGCAGGTGGCGTCACGTCGAGGCGGGGAAGCTCTACGGTGACAGCCCGGGCGGGGTGCGAGCGGGGCGCGCATCAACGTGCTGACGGAGGCGCGGCGGTGTCCACGGGAGGCGGACCGCGAGGTGGTGCCGCCGCGGCGGGGCGGTGAACTCGATTTCGGGCACGACTGAGCGAGCGCCCTCGCCCGCGTGTGCCCACGGCGAACCGGCAGCCGGTCGCCCCGGCGGCGCTTGCCGACCTGTTACGGAGGCGCCGCCGGTTTCCCGCCCCGGGTCAGGGGCGGGACGCGGTCAGCGGTGGCCCTCCGGGCGCTGCCGCCAGCGGTCCTCCATCCGGTCGAGGAAGGAGCCCCGGCGGCCACCACCACTGCGGCCACGGGGACGACGCCGGCTCGTTGTGCCGCCGACCACGTGCAGGTCGGGCGACTGGGATCGGCGGTGCGACTGCACCGCGTAGCCCAACGAGGCCAGCATGACGACGAAGCCCGCCACGGCCACCGGGGGAATCTTGATCACGGCACCGTAGATCAACAGGGCCAGACCAGCGACGACCACGCCGGCAGCGACGAGCACGCGACGCCGCGCGTGGAAACGCGGGTCGCTGGCGCGCACGGCCGAGGCGAACTTGGGGTCCTCGGCAAGCGACCGCTCGATCTGCTCGAACAGCCGCTGCTCGTGCTCCGAGAGCGGCACGGCACTCCTCCCCGGTCACGTTGGTCGGCCCGGTCGGGCCGACAGACCGTGGCAGCCAACCGGCTGCTTACCCGCAAGTCTACGAGGGCCCCCGCGCGTCGGAAAGCGGGACGACCTACGGCCGGGTGGGTTTTTCGACTTGTCGTGTATCACGACGGCCGAGAAGACTGGCCGGACCTATGACGGACCGCCCGAATCGGGCAGCCGCGGCGTCGGCCGCCGCCTCCGCCTCGCGCCAGCCGCGCTCGGGCGCACCCAGGGTGAGCTGCTGCGGGGTCTCCCCCGCGGGGGCGAGACCTTCCATCCGGACACCGACCAGCCGAACCGGCTCGCCCGGGGCCAGCGCACCCCACAGCGCCCAGGCCGTGTCGAACATCTCCCGGGCGGTGTCGGTGGGCACGGCGAGCGTACGGGAGCGGCTGATCGTCCGGAAGTCGGCGAAGCGGACCTTGAGCGACACGGTACGGCCCACCTGTCCGGCCGCCCGCAGCCGAGCGCCGGCCTTGTCGGCGAGCGCGAGCAGGGACCGGCGGATCTCGTCCGGGTCGCTCACGTCGGTGTCGAACGTGACCTCCGCGCCGATCGACTTCTCCACCTGCTCGGGCGTGACCCCGCGCGGGTCACGCCCGAGGGCCAGCTCGTGCAGGTGGGTGGCGGACGCCTCGCCCACGGCCCGGCGCAGCAGGCCGGCCGGCGCCTCGGCGAGGTCGCGCACGGTACGCAGGCCGAGGCGGCGCAGCGCGTCCGCGGAGCGCTCCCCCACGCCCCACAGGGCGGACACCGGCAGCGGGTGCAGGAAGTCCAGCACCTGCGCGGCCGGGACCACGAGCAGGCCGTCGGGTTTGGCCCGGGTGGAGCCGAGCTTGGCCACGAACTTGCTCGGCCCCACGCCCACGGAACAGGTCAGTTGCTGTTCCTCGGCGACCCGGCGGCGGATCAGCGCGGCGATGTCGGCGGGCCGGCCGAACAGCCGGCGGGCGCCCGCCACGTCGAGGAACGCCTCGTCCAGCGAGAGCGGCTCGACCAGCGGGGTGACGTCCCGGAAGATCCGCATGACCGCCCGTGACGCCTCGGTGTAGGCGGCGAAGTCGGGCGGGAGGTAGACCGCGCCGGGGCAGAGCGCCCGGGCGCGGGCGGTGGGCATCGCGCTGCGGACGCCGTACCGCCGGGCCTCGTAGCTGGCGGAGCTGACCACGCCGCGCGGCCCGACGCCGCCCACCACCACCGGCCGGCCGCGCAGCTCGGGTCGGCGGCGCACCTCCACCGAGGCGTAGAACGCGTCCATGTCGACGTGCAGGATGGTGCAGCCGGTGTCGTCGGCGTCCGGCCCGAAGCGCGGGTCACCGCCCCGGGGCAACGACTGGCTACGGCCCATGTCAGCAGGCTAGCCCGCCGGTCCGACAACCCCACCGCCCAGGCCCACGGCGACGCCCACCGGCCCCGGACGGGACCCAGGCCGGCAGCCACCGCCCGCCGGCCCCGGACGAGGCGGGCCGACCAGGGCCCCAGCGCGGAGGCGCGGACGAACCGGGGTCAGCCCCGGACCACCAGCAGCGGGACCGTCATCTCGGCGGCGGTGTCCGCGCCGTGGTAAGCCACCAGCCGCGACGCCATCGGCGGCTCGGTGCGGGTGGCGACCACCGCGTACGTGTCCCGGCAGACCGCCACCACGTCGCCGATCCGGGTCAGGTGCGCCTCGGGCACCGGCCCGAACCAGCCGGTCGCCACCGCCTCGGCCCGGGTCAGCACGTGCGCGGCCGGACCCAGCACCGCGGTCCAGGCGGCCGTCACGTCGGCCTCGGCGCCCGGCTCGACGTGCAGGTAGCGGACGCGGGGCTCGCCGGCGACCACCCGCACCCCGGCCTGCAGGCGGGGGTCGGCGTCCAGGTCGATCCGGTGCGCGGCGGGCACGTCGAGCTGGCCGTGGTCGGCGGTGACGATCAGCGCGGCGTCCGGCGGCAGGCCGTCGACGAGCCGGGCCAGCAGCGTGTCCACGTCGGCGGCAGCGGTCCGCCAGGGAGCGGAGTCCACGCCGCTGAGGTGCCCGTGCCGGTCCAGGTCGGGGTGGTAGCCGGAGACGAGTGCGGGCCCGTCCCCGGCGGCCAGCGCCGCCAGCATCCGGGCGGCGAGCGCGTCGACGCCTGCCGCGCCCCGGTAGTCGCCGCCCCGGTTGGCGGCGAGCGTCAGGCCGCTGCCGGCGAACTCGGGACGGCTGACCACTGTCACAGCGACCCCGGCGGCGCGCGCCCGCTGGTACCAGGTGGGCACCGGCTGCCAGCTCGCCGGGTCCGGGTCGCCGGCCCAGTCGACGTGGTTGAGCACCCGGTCGGTGCCGGGCACCCGGACCGTGAAGCCGAGCACGCCGTGCGCGCCGGGCGGGGTGCCGGTGCCGAGGCTGACCAGGCTGGTCGGCGTGGTGGACGGGAAGCCGGTGGTGAGCGGCCGGCCGACGGTGGCGGCCAGACCGGCGAGCGTCGGGGCGTACGGGGCGGCGGTGGGGATCTGGTACCAGCCGAGGCCGTCGACGAGCAGCACCGCGATCCGGCGTACCCCGGCCAGGCGTGGGGCCAGGCCGAGCCGGTCGGCCGCGCCCGGTACGCCGAGCAGCGCCAGCGCGCTGGGCAGCACGTCGGTCAGGCCGCCGCCGTCGTAGCGCGGCGCCACCCGGTCCAGCGGGGCGGGAGCCGGATCGGGAGCCGGGCCGGTCATGCCGGGCGGCGGGCGAACAGGTGCAGCTGGGCGGCGAGATCGCGGTACGGGGACCGGGCCGCGAGGGCACGCTCCAGTGCCACCAGGGCGGCCTGCTGTCCGTCGGCCACCGCGGCCGGGAGCAGGTCGGCGAGCACCCGTACCCCGTGGACCTCCTCCACGACGAGGCCGGCGGCGGTGAGCAGCGCACTCGCGTCGGTGGTGTCGTAGCGGCGGCGCAGCGTGTCCCGGCCGCCGGTGGTGCCGTGCGGGTCGGCGGCGAGCGCGGCGGCGGCGTCCAGTTGCCCGTTCATCGCCCGGCCGAACACGGCGGCGGCCCGGCCGGCGACGAGCACGCTCGCCGCACCACCCGGGCGCAACGCGGTGACCAGCGCGGACATCACCGGTTCCGGGTCGTCGACCACTTCGAGGACGGAGTGGCAGAGCACCAGGTCCACGGTGGCCGGTTCGACGAGTCCGGTGAGCGCGTCGGCGTCGCCCTGCGTCGCGCGTACCCGATCGGCGACCCCGGCCTCGGCGGCCCGGCGGGTCAGCGCGGCGAGCGCGTCGGGGCTGGCGTCGACCACCGTGACCCGGTGACCGGCCTCGGCGAGCGGGACGGCGAAGCCGCCGGTCCCGCCGCCGACGTCGAGCACGGAGAGTCGTTCGCCGGCCCGCCGGTCCAGCTCGGCCCGGACCACCGACCAGATGACGGCGGTGCGGGGGGTGAGGGTTCGGATCTGATCCACGCGCCGAGCCTAGTCACCCCCCGGCCCGGGTTCAGGACTCGCCGCCGCCGGCGGGGTCGTCCTCGGCGCGGGAGCGCTGGTTGTTGGCCACCGGGCCGTCGGTCACCTGGTATTCCCGCGGCTCGGCCTCGTGGGTGGGCGCCCAGTCGGCGCCGAGGCGGGTCCGTCGGGCGTTGGCCACGCCACCGGCGTACGTGCGGTGAAAGGTCATCTGTTCATCCCCCATACCCCGGGTGGGCCACTCTGCCCACCCGCGTCGGGAGTCTCCCGCCTCCGGCTCACGGAAACCGTAATGTGGATCACTCCATCAACGGAAATCCCTGGATGCCGGTGTGACGGGGGGCTCGATCGCGTCCAGCCGGTCCGCGGTGAGGTTCGTGACGCCCTCGTGCCGCTGCAGCCGGCCCCGCACCACCAGTGCTCCGCTGGTGCGGGCGATTCGACGGTATCTCTGCCACAACCCCGGGGAGCAAGTGACATTGAGCATCCCGGTCTCGTCCTCCAGGTTGAGGAACGTGACGCCGCCCGCGGTCGCCGGGCGCTGCCGGTGGGTGACGATCCCGCCGACCCGGATCCGCTGCCCGGGCGGCACCTGGCCGAGGCGGGCGATCGGCACCGCGCCCAGTTCGTCGAGCCGGTCCCGGATGAACCGGGCCGGGTGGCTCTCCGGGGACAGGCCGGTGGCCCAGACGTCGGCGACCAGGCGGTCCACCGCGGCCATGCCGGGCAGGGTGGGCGGGTCCGCGCCGGTCACCGTGCCGGGCAGCCGGCCGGGCCGGTCCTGGGCCGCCGCGCCGGCGGCCCAGAGGGCCTGCCGCCGGGTCAGCCCGAAACAGGCGAAGGCGTCCGCGGTGGCCAGCGCCTCCAGCTGCGCGGCGGTCAGACCGACGCGGCGGGCCAGGTCCGGCATGTCCCGGTACGGCCCGTGCGCGGCGCGTTCCGCCTCGATCCGCTCGGCCACGTCGTCGCCGAGGGTACGGACGCTGCCCAGGCCGAGCCGTACCGCCGGGCCGCCCAGCCCCCAGGCGTGCGGCGGCTCGCCCGGCACGCTGCCCCACCGGGTCTGCGGGGTGGACTCCAGCACCGCCTTGGCGCCGCTGGCGTTGATGTCCGGCCGGCGTACCTCGACGCCGTGCCGGCGGGCGTCGTCGGCGAGCGTCTGCGGCGAGTAGAAGCCCATCGGCTGCGCGTTGAGCAGCGCGGCCAGGAACGGGCCCGGGTGGTGGCGCTTGAGCCACGAGCTGGCGTACACCAGGTAGGCGAAGCTCATCGCGTGGCTCTCCGGGAAGCCGTAGCTGGCGAACGCGGTGAGCTTGCGGTAGACGTCGTCGGCCAGCTCACCGGTGATGCCCCGCTCGGCCATCCCGGCGTAGAGCCGGTCGGCGATCTGCGCCATCCGCTCCACCGAGCGTTTCGCCCCCATGGCCCGGCGCAGCTGGTCGGCGCCGGCCGCGTCGAACCCGGCCAGGTCGATGGCGAGCTGCATGAGCTGCTCCTGGAACAGCGGTACGCCGAGCGTCTTCTCCAGCGCGTTGCGCATCAGCGGGTGCGCGTACGTGACCGGTTCCTGGCCGTTCTTGCGCCGGATGTACGGGTGCACCGAGCCGCCCTGGATCGGGCCGGGCCGGATCAGCGCCACCTCCACCACCAGGTCGTAGAACTCCCGCGGCTTGAGCCGGGGCAGCGTGGCCATCTGGGCGCGGCTCTCCACCTGGAACACGCCCACCGAGTCGGCCCGGCAGAGCATGTCGTAGACCTCGGGGTCGTCCAGGTCCATGTCGCCCAGGTCGAGGCTGGACCCGATCAGGTCGTAGCCGTAGTGCAGCGCCGAGAGCATGCCGAGGCCGAGCAGGTCGAACTTGACCAGGCCGACGGCGGCGCAGTCGTCCTTGTCCCACTGGAGCACGCTGCGCCCGGGCATCCGGCCCCACTCCACCGGGCACACCTCGATCACCGGCCGGTCGCAGATCACCATGCCGCCGGAGTGGATGCCCAGGTGCCGGGGGAACGTCTGCAACTCGTTGGCGTACGCGACCACCTGCTCCGGGATGTCCGCCACGTCGACCGCAGCGACCGAACCCCACCTGTCGATCTGCTTGCTCCAGGCGTCCTGCTGGCCGGGTGAGAAGCCGAACGCCTTGGCCACGTCCCGCACCGCCGACCGGGGCCGGTACGAGATGACGTTGGCGACCTGGGCGGTGTGCTCCCGGCCGTAGCGGGCGTAGACGTGCTGGATCACCTCCTCCCGGCGGTCGGACTC
Organism: Micromonospora sp. AMSO1212t; assembly: GCF_008868145.1. Taxonomy (NCBI): domain Bacteria; kingdom Bacillati; phylum Actinomycetota; class Actinomycetes; order Micromonosporales; family Micromonosporaceae; genus Micromonospora; species Micromonospora sp. AMSO1212t. The sequence goes on along the minus strand of NZ_WBKS01000183.1, from coordinate 1,827 downwards.
GATGTCCACGTCGATGTCGGGCGGCCCGTCGCGTTCCGGGGCGAGGAAGCGTTCGAACAGCAACCGGTGCCGGACCGCGTCCACGTTGGTGATGCGCAGCGCGTAGCAGACCGCCGAGTTGGCCGCCGACCCCCGGCCCTGGCAGTAGATGTCCTGCGCGCGGCAGAACGCGACGATGTCGTAGACCACCAGGAAGTAGCCGGGGAAACCGAGGTCTTCGATCATCCGCAGCTCGTGTTCCAGCTGCGCGTACGCCTCCGGGTGCGCCTCGGGCGGGCCGTAGCGCTCGCGGGCGCCGTCCATGGTCAGCCGGCGCAGCCAGCTCATCTCGGTGTGCCCGGGCGGCACCGGGTACGCCGGCAGCTTCGGCGCCACGAGCTGGAGGTCGAAGGCGAGTTCCGCCCCGTATTCCGCGGCCCGCGCCACCGCGCCCGGGTACGCGGCGAACCGCGCCGCCATCTCGGCGCCGCTGCGCAGGTGGGCGGTGGCCGCGGCGGGCAGCCAGCCGTCGATCTCGTCGAGGCTGCGCCGGGCCCGGACCGCCGCGACGGTGGTGGCCAGCCGCCGCCGCCCCGGGGTGGCGTAGTGCACGTTGCCGGTGGCCACCGTGGGCAGCCCGGCCGCGGCGGCCAGGTCGGCGAGCGCGTCGTTGCGGTCGGCGTCGACCGGGTGGCCGTGGTCGGTCAGCTCCACCGCCACCGTCTCCGCGCCGAACAGCGCGGTCAGCCGGTCCAGTTCCCGGGCCGCCGCGTCGACGCCCTCGGTGAGCAGCGCCGCGGGCACGTGCCCCTTGCGGCAGCCGGTGAGCACCAGCACGTGGTCGCGCAGCTCGTCGGCGATCTCCTCCAGCTCGCCGTAGACCGGCCGGCCCTTCTCCCCGCCGCGCAGCTGGGCGCGGGAGATGGTGGCGGCCAGTCGCGCGTACCCCTCGTGGCCGTGCGCGAGCACCAGCAGGTGCCGGCCGAGCGGGTCGGGCTCGCCGTTCTGCGGGCCGGGCAGCCCGAGGGACAGTTCCGCGCCGAAGATCGTCGGCAGCCGCAGCGCGCGGGCCGCCTCGGCGAAGCGCACCACGCCGTAGAAGCCGTCGTGGTCGGTGACGGCGAGCGCGGTGAGCCCGAGCCGGGCCGCCTCCTCGGCCAGTTCCTCCGGGTGGCTGGCCCCGTCGAGGAAGCTGAAGTTGGAGTGCGCGTGCAGCTCCGCGTAGGGCACCACGCCGTCCGGGCGGGCCAGCTCCGGCGGCCGGTACTCCTGGCGTTTGCGGCTCCAGGCCGGTGAGTCGCCGCCGTCGGCGTCGACCGCGAGCGGGTCGACCACGTGCGGCTCCACCACGTGCAGGTGCCGCTCACCCTTGGCCCGCCCGGAGAGCACCTGCTCCAGCTTGGACCACGGCATCTTCGGGTTGTGGAAGCTCACCCGCGCCCGCCTCGCCCTGCACCCGACAGCCCGAGATCTTGGTACGAAACGGCCCCTGGAGGGGCGCTTTCGTACCAAGATCTTCCCCGGCGCTCAGTCATAGATCGCCTCCACCAGCCACTGCCCGCCCTCGACCGCGAGCAGCAGGGCGGCGCCGTCGGCCAGGCACACCTGGAACCGGGCCCGGCGGCGCGCCTCGGCCGGCGCCCACCACCGCTCGTCCACCGGCCACGGGCCGGCCCACCCGGTGATCTCGGCCGGGCGACCGTCGCCGACGGTGAGCCGGGCCGGCGCCGCGCTGACCGCCAGCCGGGCGCTCACCACGACCGGCTCCCCCGCGGCGTCACGCACGTCGGCCGGCAACGGGGCGGGCAGCACCACGGCCGGCGACGGCGGCGGGATCCGCCCCGGCCA
>NZ_WBKS01000182.1:0-8700 GCF_008868145.1 Micromonospora sp. AMSO1212t | reverse complement strand
TCGGCCGGCCCGGCGGGCCGGCCGAGGTGGAGCCGCGATCCGGGGGGTCGGCGGGCGATGCCGCGCACCCGGGGACCGCCACGCCGCACACCGATGTCGCTGACGGCACGAACACTCCGCGCCCGGCCGATCCGGTGCAGGCGGAGGTGGTCGCGCACACCGACGGGCCGATGCTCGTCGTCGGTGGTCCCGGCACCGGCAAGACGACGACGCTCGTCGAGGCGGTCGCCGCCCGCGTGGCCGAGGGCGTCGACCCGGAACGGATCCTCGTGCTCACCTTCGGCCGGCGCGGCGCCACCGAGCTGCGCCACCGGATCGAGGCGCGGATCGCCGGGGACGGACACCGCGTGGTCCGCGAGCCGCTGGTGCGCACGTTCCCGGCGTACGCCTTCGGGCTGCTGCGCCGCGCGGCGGCCGAACGCGGCGAACCCTCGCCCCGGCTGCTCACCGGCCCCGAGCAGGATCTGATCATCCGTGAGCTGCTCGACGTGGTGGGGGACGAACCCGGCGACGACCCGGTCGGCTGGCCGGAGGACATGCGGCCGGCGCTGCGTACCCGGGCGTTCGCCCAGCAGCTCCGCGACCTGCTGATGCGTGCCGCGGAGCGTGGCGTCGGCCCGGTCGAGCTGGCCCGGCTGGGCGAGAAGCTGGGCCGCGCCGACTGGCCGGCCGCCGCGCGCTTCCTGCGGGAGTACGTCGCCGTGCTCGCCCTGCGCGACGTGAGCAACCGGGGCTCGGTGGCGTACGACCCGGCGGAGCTGGTGCGTGCCGCCACCGGCATGCTGCTCGACGATCCCGAGCTGCTCGCCGCCGAGCGCCGTCGGCTGGCCCACGTGTACGTCGACGAGCTGGCCGACACCGACCCGGCCCAGCTCGAACTACTCGCCGTGGTGGCCGGTGGTGGCCGTTCCCTGGTGGCGTTCGCCGACCCCGACTCGTCCACGTACGCGTTCCGCGGCGCCGACCCGGCGGGCGTCACCACGTTCCCGCACCGCTTCCGGACCGCCTCCGGTGCGCCGGCCGCGCAGATCACGCTGACCACCTCGTACCGGGCCGGTCCGGAACTGCTCGCGGCCACCGCCCGGCTGGCCCGGCGGCTGCGAGGTCCGGCGGCGCACCGGCGGCTACGCCCGCTTCCCGGCACGCCGGCCGGATCGGTGGAGGTACGGACGTTCCGGTCCGCCACCAGCGAGTCGGCGTGGCTGGCGCACGCGTTGCGCGAGGCGCACCTGCTCGACGGCGTGCCCTGGTCCCGGATGGCGGTGCTGGTCCGATCCACCGGCCGGCAACTGCCGTCGCTGCGGCGCGCGCTGCACACAGCCGGTGTGCCGACCGTCGTGCACGGCGAGGACCTGCCGCTGCACCTCCAGCCGGCGGTCGCGCCGCTGCTGCTCCTGCTGCGCTGCGCGCTCGAACCCGACCGGCTGGACGAGGAGTCGGCGGTCGCGTTGCTGCACTCGCCGCTGGGCGGCGCCGACCCGCTGGCCGAACGGCGACTGCGCCAGGGGCTGCGGGCGCTGGCGCTGGCCGGCGGAGACCGCCGTCCCTCCGGCGAGCTGCTGGTGGAGGCGCTCCGCGACCAGGCCGAACTGGCCACCATCGAGCGTCGCTGGGCGGCACCCGCGCAGGCCGTGGCGCACCTGCTCGCGACCGCCCGGGAGACGGCCGGCCGACCCGGCGCCACAGTCGAGGACGTGCTCTGGGCCGTGTGGCGGGAGAGCGGGCTGGCCGAACGCTGGGCCGGGGCGATCACCCGGGGACGGGCGGCCACCGGCGAGCACGAGACCGCCCAGCGCTGGCGGGCCGAGGCCGCCGACCGTGACCTGGACGCGGTGCTCGTCCTCTTCGACGCGGCGGCCCGGTTCACCGACCGGTTGCCCGGCGCGCGTACCGAGGTGTTCCTCGACCACGTCCTCGGGCAGGAGCTGCCCGCCGACACGCTCGCCGCCGCCGCCGACCGGGGCGACGCGGTACGCCTGCTCACCGCGCACGCCGCCAAGGGCCTGGAGTGGGACCTGGTCGCGGTGGCCGGGGTGCAGGAGGGCGTCTGGCCGGACCTGCGCCTGCGCGGCAGCCTGCTCGGCTCGGAGCGGCTCGTCGACGTGCTCGCCGGTCGCGCCGACGGGGCCGGGCTGCGGGCCAGCCTGGTCGGGCAGACGTCCGCGCTGCTGGACGAGGAGCGGCGGCTGTTCCACGTGGCGATCAGCCGCGCGCGACGGCGGCTGCTGGTCACCGCTGTCGCGTCCGCGGCGGTCGGCGGGGACGACCACGAGGAGCAGCCGAGCCGCTTCCTGCACGAGCTGGCCGCCGCCGACCCACCCGCCACCGGCGGAACCGGCCCGGCTCCGACCGGCCCCACCGGGAACGGGCCGAGCGGTCCGACCGCCCCCGCGCCGAGCGGCCCCACCGGGAACGGGCCGAACCGTCCGACCGGTCCGGGCACGCCCGGGCGAGCCGCTGACGGGCCGGTGCCGCACGGGGACGAGCATCCGCAGGACGGGCCGCCCACCGCGCTCCCGGTCACCCTGCCGCCGCGTGGGCTCACCCTGTCCGCGCTGGTGGCGGAGCTGCGTACCGCGGTCACCGACCCGGCGACGCCGATCACCCGGCGGCACGCGGCGGCGGGGGAGCTGGCGCGGCTGGCCGCCGCCGGGGTGCCCGGCGCGCACCCGGACGACTGGTGGGGGTTGCGCGGTCTCTCCGACGACCGGCCGCTCGTCGACGAGGGCGAGCCGGTGCGGGTCACCCCGTCAGCGATGGAGAGCGCGTTGCGGTGCAGCCTGCGCTGGCTGCTGGAACGGCACGGCGGCAGCGGGCCGGCGAGCGCCGCGCAGGGCGTCGGCAACCTGGTGCACGCCGCCGCGATGCTGGCCGAGGACGCCAGCGTCGACCGGGAGGCGTTGCTGGAGTACGTGGCGGCCCGGTTCGACGCGATCGAGCTGGCCGCGCGGTGGATGGCCGGTCCGGAGCGGCAGCGCGCCGAGGCGATGGTGGACAAGCTGCTGCGCTGGCTGGCCGGCAACCCCCGCCGGCTGCTCGCGATCGAGCACGAGTTCGCGGTCCGCCTCGACGACCCGTCCCGCCCGATCCAGCTGACCGGCCGCGTCGACCGGCTGGAGGTCGACGCCGAGGGACGGCTCGTGGTGATCGACCTGAAGACCGGCAAGTCGACGGCGGTCACCGAGCGGGAGGTGGCCGAGCATCCGCAGCTCGGCGCGTACCAGGCGGCGGTGGAGGCGGGCGGGTTCGCCGAGTTCGGCGAGGAGCCGGGCGGTGCCGCGCTGGTGCAGCTCGGCACCGGCGCGCGGGACGCCAAGGAGCAGACCCAGGCCGCGGCGGGGGAGGGGCCGGAGGCGGGGTGGGCCACCGCGCTGGTGCGCCGTACCGCCGACACGATGGCCGCATCCACGTTCGCCGCGGTGGCGAACTCCAAGTGCCGGGTCTGCCCGGTACGCACCAGCTGCCCGGTCTCCGGCCAGGGCCGCCAGGTGGTCGAGCCGCCCCCGGAGGGCTCGTGAGCGTTCAGCCGGCGCTGTTCGGCGCCTCCGCCACGCCCGCGCCGCGCACCGCCGACGCCGGGCCCCGCTACACGCCGGTCGAGCTGGCCCGGCTGCTGCGGCTGCCCGCGCCCACCCGGGAACAGGCCGCGATCATCGCCGCGCCGGTGGAGCCGCTTCTGGTGGTCGCGGGCGCCGGCTCGGGCAAGACCGAGACGATGGCGGCGCGGGTGATGTGGCTGGTCGCCAACTCCTACGTGCGCCCCGAGCACATCCTCGGCCTTACCTTCACCCGCAAGGCGGCAGGTGAGCTGGCACACCGGGTCCGGACCCGGCTCGACCAGCTCATCCGGCGGCTCGGCCGGCAGGGGCGGGATCCGCACGACGACCCGCTGGCGGGCGAGCCGACCGTGTCGACCTATCACTCGTACGCCGGGCGGATCGTCACCGAGCACGGGTTGCGCGCCGGGTACGAGCCGACCACCCGGCTGCTCACCGAGGCGTCCCGCTGGCAGCTGGTCGACCTGCTGGTGCGCAACTACGACGGCGACATGTCCGAGGTGGACCGGATGCCGTCGACCGTCACCGATGCCGTCCTGGCGCTCGCCGGTGAGCTGGACGAGCACCTGGTCGACCCGGACGAGCTGGCCGCCTGGACCGGCCGGTTCTTCGCCGACGTGCAGTCCCGGCCGGGCCGGGTCTACGCCGACGTCCGCAAGGCGCTCCAGCTCCAGCGGACCCGGCTGAAGCTGCTGCCGCTGGTGCGCGCGTACGCCCGGCGCAAGGACGACTTCGAGGCGATGGACTTCGCCGACCAGCTCGCCCGCGCGGCCCGGGTGGCCCGCGACCACCCCGGCGTCGGGGTGATCGAGCGGGACCGGTTCCGGGTGGTGCTGCTCGACGAGTACCAGGACACCAGCCACGCCCAGGTGGTGCTGCTCAACGCGCTGTTCGGTGGCGGCCACCCGGTCACCGCCGTCGGCGACCCGTGCCAGTCCATCTACGGCTGGCGCGGCGCCAGCGCCGGCACGCTCGACCGGTTCCCCACCGAGTTCGCCCGTACCGACGGCAGCCCGGCTGACGTGCTCAGCCTGACCACGAGCTGGCGCAACCGGCCGGAGATCCTCGGCGTCGCCAACACGCTCTCGGTGCCGCTGCGGGCGGCCGGCGCGCGGGTGCCGGAACTGCACGCCGCGCTCAGCGTCCGCGACCCGATCCCGCACCGCACGCCGGGCGGGCAGGCCGGCGGCACCGTGCACTGCGCGCTGCTGGAGACGTACGCCGACGAGGCCGACTGGATCGCGGACAGCGTGCTGGCGGCCTGGCGGGGCGCGGCCGGGATGCCGGGTGCGCTGCCCGAGCACATCCCGGCCGACCGCCGCCCCACCACTGCGGTGCTGGTGCGGCTGCGCAGCCAGATCCCGGCGATCGAGGCGGCGTTGCGCGCCCGCGGGCTGCCGGTCGACGTGGTCGGCCTGGGCGGGCTGCTGGACACCCCGGAGGTGCGGGACGTGGTGTGCACGCTGCGCGTGCTGGCCGACCCGACCGACGGGGCGGCGCTGCTGCGGCTGCTGACCGGCGCGCGCTGGCGGATCGGGCCGCGTGACCTGGTTGCCCTGCACCGCCGCGCTCGCGCGATCGCCCGCGGGCGCCGGGAGCTGACCGGCGACGAGGGCCCGGAGATCACCGTGGACGCGCTGGACGAGGCCACGCTCGTCGAGGCGCTCGCCGACCTGGGGCCGGCGCAGGCGTACTCGGCCGAGGGCTTCGCGCGGCTGCGCTCGTACGGGATGGAGCTGGCGCTTCTGCGCTACCGGCTCGACCAGTCACTGCCGGAGCTGATCGCGGACATCGAGCGGACCATCGGGCTCGACGTCGAGGTGGCGGTCCGCGCCGGCCGGGACGGCGCGGGCGACGCCGGGCTGGCCCGTGCCCACCTGGACGCGCTCGGCGACGTGGCGGCCCGGTTCAGCGGCGAGACGCCCGGCGCCACGCTCGCCGGTTTCCTCGCCTACCTGGCCGCGGCCGAGGACGAGGAGCGCGGGCTGGCGCCCGGCGAGGTCGAGGTGGTGGCCGGCGCGGTGCAGGTGCTCACCGCGCACGCCGCGAAGGGCCTGGAGTGGGACGTGGTGGCGGTGGCCGGGATGACCCGGGGCGTCTGGCCGGGGCCGGTCCGCAACTCCGACCACTGGCTGGGCGGGCTGGGCGTGCTGCCGTTCCCGTTGCGCGGCGACGCGGACGGGCTGCCCGAGCTGGCCCTGCCGGAGGCTGAGGACCAGCGCGGGGTGGCCCGGGCACTGACCGAGTTCACCGACGCGTGGCGGGCGCACGACGAGCGGGAGGAGCGCCGGCTGGCGTACGTGGCGGTGACCCGTCCCCGCCGGCTGCTGCTCTGCTCCGGCTACTGGTGGGGCGAGGGGACCAAGCGGTTCCGCGGCCCGTCGGTGTTCCTGCGCGAGGTGCACGACGCCTGCCTGACGGGTGCGGACGGGCACGTGGTGGACGCGTGGACGCCCGAGCCGGCCGGGGACGCGGTGAACCCGACCACCGAGACGGTGCTGCGGGCCGAGTGGCCGGCCGACCCGCTCGGCGCCCGCCGGCCGGCGCTGACCGAGGCAGCGGCGCTGGTCCGCCGGCACCTGGCCGACCCGGAGACGGCCCGCCGGGAAGCGGCAGTGCTCGCCACCAGCGGAGCGGCTGAGGACGCCGAGGTGGCCCGCTGGCGGCGCGAGGCCGATCTCCTGCTCGCCGAGCGGGCGGAGCTGGCCCGGCAGGCCGAGGCGGTCGAGGTGGAGTTGCCCGGCCAGCTCTCGGTGACCCAGCTCGTGGCGTTGCGCCGCGACCCGGAGGCGCTGGCCCGGACGCTGCGCCGCCCGATGCCGACCGAACCGAACCCGTACGCCCGGCGCGGCACCGCGTTCCACGCCTGGCTGGAGCAGCGCTTCGGCGCCGACCGGCTGCTCGACGTGGACGAGTTGCCCGGCGCGGCGGACGAGGACGCGGCCCCGGACGAGGCGCTCGTCGAGTTGCAGGAGCGCTTCCTGGCCGGCGAGTGGGCCGACCGGGTGCCGGTGGAGGTGGAGGTGCCGTTCGCCACCGTCATCGCCGGGGTGGTGATCAGGGGGCGGATGGACGCCGTGTTCGCCCGGCCGGGCGGGCGCTACGACGTGGTCGACTGGAAGACCGGGCGGCAGCCGGCCGGCCGGGAGGCCGACGCGGCGGCGGTGCAGCTGGCGGTCTACCGGCTGGCCTGGGCGGAGCTGGCCGGGGTGCCGGTGGAACGGGTCGGCGCCGCGTTCCACTACGTGCGGGACTCCGCGAACGTTCGTCCGGCCGACCTGCTCGACGCGGAAGGGCTGGCCGCCTTGGTGGCCGCCGTGCCGGAAATCCCGGGGGATCTCCCGCGGCGCACGAATCCGTGATACGTTGAACGGGTTGCAGTTTTGGTTTCCAGAGACTCTGTGTGCGCCTGGCGGATTGTGGCCCCAGGCGCTCTTTGTTGTGTCCGGAGTTCTCCGGGCGGGGCGACCAGCAGCGACAGGCACGCCGCGTATTCCACGCGCGGGGTGCTCCTCTCCGGCCCGCAACACGTGCGGGCCGACCGTTCCGTCAAGGAGACGAAACACATGGCAATTGGCACCGTCAAGTGGTTCAACGCTGACAAGGGCTTTGGCTTCATCACCCCGGACGACGGCGGCGCCGACGTCTTCGCCCACTTCTCGGCGATCCAGACCTCCGGCTACCGGAGCCTGGACGAGAACCAGCGGGTCGAGTTCGAGGTGACCCAGGGCCAGAAGGGCCCGCAGGCGGAGAACATCCGCCCGCTCTGATCTTCGGATCAACCGGCACCACCACCGCGCCCTCTCGGGCGCGGTGCACGGGCCGGCCCGCCTCTGCTGGGCCGGCCCGTCCCTTCGGTTCGTGCTTGTGACCACCGGTGACGCCGGTGACGCGCCGTCTTCCGGCGCCCTTCCTCGACACGTGCCGCCTCGAGGAAGGCTTTTCGCATGACCACGACCCTGCCCACGTTCGCCGCCACCGGCCTGGCTCCGGCGCTCATCTCCGAGCTGGCCGCGCAGGGCATCGCCGCGCCGTTCCCGATCCAGACGGCCACGATCCCGGACTCGCTGGCCGGCCGCGACGTGCTCGGCCGGGGCCGTACCGGCTCCGGCAAGACGCTCGCGTTCGGGCTGCCGCTGCTGCACCGTACGGCCGGCCGCCGGGCCCGCCCGGGCCGCCCGCTCGCGCTGGTGCTCGTACCCACCCGGGAACTGGCCGCGCAGGTCACCGCCGCGCTCGTCCCGTACGCCGCCGCCCTCGGGTTGCGCTGCGCGACAGTGGTCGGCGGGCTCTCGCTGACCCGCCAGGCGGCCGCGCTGCGCGCCGGCGCCGAGGTGCTGGTGGCCACGCCGGGCCGGCTGCACGACCTGATCGACCGCGGGGACGCCCGGCTGGACCAGGTGACCATCACCGTGCTGGACGAGGCCGACCAGATGGCCGACATGGGCTTCCTGCCGCAGGTGACGAAGCTGCTGGAGCAGGTCGCCCCCGGTGGTCAGCGGATGCTCTTCTCGGCCACCCTGGACCGTGGCGTGGACCGGCTGGTCCGCCGCTTCCTGGCCGACCCGGTGACGCACTCCGTCGACCCGGGCACCGCCACCGTCACCGCGATGACGCACCACGTGCTGCACCTTGAGGCGGACGACAAGCAGGCCGCGCTGGCCCACATCGCCGCCCGCGAGGGCCGCACCATCGTCTTCATCGCCACCAAGCACCGCGCCGACCGGGTGGCCCGGCAGTTGCTCGCCAAGGGCGTACGCGCCGCGGCGCTGCACGGCGGTAAGTCGCAGCCGCAGCGCACCCGCATCCTGGAGCAGTTCCGCACCGGCCAGGTCACCGCGCTGGTGGCCACCGACGTGGCGGCCCGGGGCATCCACGTCGACGGGCTGGACCTGGTGGTCAACGCCGACCCGCCCGCCGAGGCCAAGGACTACCTGCACCGGGGTGGCCGGACCGCGCGGGCCGGCGAGTCGGGCACAGTGGTCACCCTCGTCCTGCCGGAGCAGCGCCGCGACGTCGCCCGGCTGATGAGCACCGCGGGCATCAACCCCAAGACCACGCGGGTACGCCCCGGCGACGGTGAGCTGAGCCGGCTCACCGGCGCCCGGGAGCCGTCCGGCGTCCCGGTGACCATCACCGCGCC
>NZ_WBKS01000181.1:0-8739 GCF_008868145.1 Micromonospora sp. AMSO1212t | reverse complement strand
GCGCAGGCGGCGGGGGCGTTGTGCGAGGGGTCGGGGTCGCGGACGTCGAAGCGGATGGTGGCGGACTCGCCGCCCGGCAAGGCGCTCCCGGTGAACGTGACCACTGGGCCGTCCTGTGTGGCCTCGGCCCCGCTCACGCTGCCCACTGTGGCACCGTCGTGCAGCGTCACGGTGACCGTCCACGCCGGACGCTGCGCCGGGCCGGGATTGCGCAGCACCACCTCGCCCCGGTAGCCGAAGACCCGGTCGGTGACCGTCTCGTAGGTGGCGCTCAGCGGCGCCGCGACCACAGTCGAGGCCCTCGGGCTCGGCGTACGGCTGGGCGTGGGCGACGGCGTCGGTGAGGGCGACGCGCTGCGGCGGCTGGCACTGGGTGTGGGCCGTGCGGTCGTGGGCCGGACGGAGGGCGCGGTGGTGGACGACGGCATGACCAGCGACGTCGTGGGCGTGGGCGCGGCCGGCGCGGGCGGCTCGCCGGCGGTGGCCCAAACCGTCGCCCCGGCCGCGGCGGCGATCAGCGTCACCGCACCGGCCGCCAGCAGCACGCGGCGCGGCCCGGGCCGGCGCTGATCGTCGCCGAGCAGCCGGACCACTGGCAGTTCGGCGGTCAGGCCGCCCTCGGCGCGGCGCAGGTCGACGTTCTGGAACGCCAGCCAGTCCAGGATCGCCGGCAGCCGTCCGGTCACGGCCTGTTCGTGCTGCTCGGCGCGGGCATCGGCGTCCCAGTCGCCCTCCTCGAGCACCTCGCGTACGGACAGCCGGGTGCCGTGCGCGGTGGGGGTCAGGTCGCAGGCGAGGCGGGTGGCCCGGCCGGCCTCCCGGCAGCGGACGACCAGCCGATCCGGCGCCCGCAGCTCGACGGTCTCCACCTCGGTGTCGCCGTCGTAGCCGGGCAGCGCGGCGGTGGCCAGGATCCACCGGTCGGACCCGGGCGCGCTGTCGGCGAACCACTTGGCCAGCAGCGCGCGTTCCGTGAGCGCCCGCCAGATCCGGGCGGGCGGGTGGAACAGGTCGACCTCGGTGACGATCTCGATCACGCGGAGACTCTAGGGCCTGTGTCAAGGTCGGTGCGGGGCACCGTCGCCGCCGTCGCGCCAGCGGGCCCGCCAGGCGGCCTCGCTCTCCTCGGCGCTGGCCTTCTCCTCGTGCATCAGCCGGCGCAACGCGACCCGGGAATCGGCGAAGATCACCAGCTCGGCTGCCACCAGGACCACGCAGATCGCGGTGAGCAGTCCCAGCGCGCCGAGCGCCGGCAGGTGCCGGCCGACCGGCAGCGCCGCGGCGAGCAGGGCCAGAGCCCCGACCCGGGTCCAGGACAGCGTCCGCAGCGCGCGCCACTGGAACGCCATGTTGGCGGCGAGGTAGAGGAGCACCCCACCGAAGAGCAGCGGCACCGCCGGCCCGTGGCCGCGCTCCATCGGGCCGCCCGCCGGGTCGGTGACGATCCGGACCAGTTCCTCGGCGCCGATCGCGAACAGGATCACCCCGGCGATCATCGGCAGGTAGAGGTAGGCGTACGCGTCGCGGGCCAGCGCCACCCGCGCGTGGCCCTGGGCGGCGTGCAGCGCGATCCGGGCGGCCGGGCCGGTCATGTCGAAGTGCGCCCACCAGAGCGCCGCGGTGAACAGGATGCCGAAGATCGCCGCCGGGATCGCCGGCCAGGTCACGGCCTGGCCGAGCAGGTTCCCGCCGACACCGACGGAGATGACCGACTCGCCCAGCGCGATGATCAGGATGAGGTCGTACCGTTCGGTCCAGTGCTCGGCTGAGGTGATCTTCCAGCCGTCGGTGCCGGCCAGCAGGCCGCTGCTGTACTGGATGGCCACCACGGCGATCCACAGCCCGTCGCGCAGCCACGGGCCGACCTCCGGGGGTACGCGTGGCGGCAGCAGCGCCGCCACCAGCAGCAGGGACGCGGTGACCAGCGCCTCGGGCAGGAACAGTCGCAGCTTGCGCCGGGCCGGCGGGTCGTCGCCGGTGGCGTACCAGTACAGCGCGGTGTGCACGAGCCGGATCACCACGTAGCTGATCGTGACCAGGATCGGCCCGGCGCTGCCCTTGTCCAGGTCGCCGAACGTCTGCGGCAGCGCGAGTGCGAACGTGAACAGCGCGATCATGCCGACCACCATGAGGATCGGCACGAAGCCCTCGCCGAGGCGCAGCCGGGCGGCGACCGCGCTGTGCACCACCCAGCACCACCAGAGCACGGCGAGCACCAGCAGCGCGTGGAGTAGTTCCCGGGGGGTCACGTTCGCGGCGGTGGCGCGCGTGATGATGAAGAAGGACACCACGAAGACGAGGTCGAAGAAGATCTCGAACCGGTCGACCCGGGTGGCGGGGGCGACGCCGGTCGCCGGCCCGAGCCCCTTGCGCCACCGGTCGCCACCCACCGGGCGAGTGTGTCAGCCCAGGTCAGATGGGATGTCGCTTTCGCCGGCCATTCCACCGGTCCGACGGGAGCAGCGGTCGGGGAGTGCTCAGCCGGTAGCCGGGGCGGCGTGGGCGAGCACGGCGCGCAGCACGTCGCGCAACGGCCGTCCGGGTTGCTCCAGCCATTCGTGGGCGGCGATCCGCAGGGACGCGAGGAACGTCGCGGCGACGATCCGGGCCCGCAGCGCCGCGTCGGGTCCGGTCAGCCGGCGGGTCAGCTCCGCGGCCATCTCGCGTTCCAGGGCCGCGTACGCGCCGACCTGATGGGCGGCCAGGCTCGGGTGGCCGTGCAGCCGCCGGCGCCGGTTGAGCCAGGGCTCGGCCGGGTCGTCGTAGCCGTCCTCGGCCTGGGCCAGGGCGGCCCGGGTCAGCGCCGCCCACGGCGACAGCTCGGCCGGCTGTTCCGCGACGAGCGTGAGGAGCCGGCGCAGCCGCAGCGTGTCGCCGTGGAAGAGGGCCTCTTCCTTGCCGCCGAAGTAGTTGGAGAACGTCCGCCGGGAGACGTTCGCGGCGTCGGCGATCGCCTCGACGGTGATCCGGTCGGGGCCGTGCTGGACGGCGAGGGACAGCGCCGCCTCGTGCAGCGCCAGGCGGGTGGCCGCCTTCTTCCGCTCCCGCAGCCCGGTGCACTCCTCCATGCTCCAAGCGTAGGTGACCCATTTCTCAATGGGCAAACTTGCCGACCGGGCAAGGTTTAGTGTTGATTGCTTGAGGCAACGAAGCGGCCACCCGAATCGACACACCTGGAGGACGCGCGCATGAGCGCACCCACCACGACGGCTGAGGCCGCACCCATGAGCAAGCGGAAGACGCTGGAGGCGCTCAGCGGTCTGCTGCTGGTGCTCTTCGTGGCCATGCTGAGCAGCACCGTGGTCTCGACGGCCCTGCCGAAGATCATCGGAGCGCTCAACGGCTCGCAGACGCAGTACACCTGGGTGGTCACCGCCACCCTGCTCACCGCCACGGCGACCACCCCGATCTGGGGCAAGCTGGCCGACCTGTTCAACAAGAAGCTGCTGATCCAGGTCGCCATCGTGGTGTTCCTGGTCGGCTCGGTCGCGGCCGGCTTCGCGCAGAGCGCCGAGCAGCTCATCGCCGCCCGCGCGTTCCAGGGCATCGGTGTCGGTGGTCTCCAGGCGCTGGTCCAGGTCGCCATCGCGGCCATGATCCCGCCGCGTGAGCGAGGCCGCTACAACGGTTACCTGGGTGGCGTGATGGCGCTGGCCACCGTCGGCGGCCCGCTGCTGGGCGGCCTCATCGTGGACACCTCCTGGCTCGGCTGGCGCTGGTGCTTCTTCGTCGGCGTACCGGTCGCGGCCGCCGCGCTGTTCCTGCTGCAGATCACCCTGAACCTGCCCACCGTGCGCCGGGCCAACGTCAAGATCGACTATCTGGGCGCCACGCTCATCGCCGCCGGCGTCAGCGTGCTGCTGATCTGGATCTCGTTCGTCGACGACTCGTTCGCCTGGATCTCCTGGCAGACCGGCGCCATGGTCGGCGGCTCGGTGCTGCTGCTCGCGCTCGCCGTCTGGGTGGAGGCACGGGCCGCCGAGCCGGTGGTGCCGCTGCACATCGTCCGCGAGCGCACCACCGCCCTGGCGATCCTGGGCAGCCTCGCGGTCGGCATGGCGATGTTCGGCGGCGCGGTCTTCCTCGGCCAGTACTTCCAGATCGGCCGCGGTTACAGCCCGACCGAGGCCGGCCTGCTCACCATCCCGATGATGGCCGGTGTGCTGATCTCCTCGATCGTGGCCGGCCGGATGATCACCGCCACCGGGAAGATCAAGCCGTACATCGTGTTCGGCTCCGTCGTGCTGGTCATCGGGTTCGCCATGCTCGGCACCATCGACCACGAGACGTCGCTGGTCTTCGTCGGCCTCGCGATGTTCATCGTGGGCGTCGGCGTCGGCATGACCATGCAGAACCTGGTGCTCGCCGTGCAGAACACGGTCGCGCTCAGGGACATCGGCGCGGCCAGCGCCAGCGTCGCGTTCTTCCGCTCGCTCGGCGGCACCATCGGCGTGTCCGTGCTCGGCGCGGTGCTGGCCCGCCGGGTCACCGACCGGATCACAGGCGACCTCGCCGCGGCCGGCATCCCCACCTCCGGCGGAGGCGGCGGCAGCACGCTCAACCTCGACGCGCTGCCCGAGCCGGTCCGGCAGATCGTCCGGGCCGCGTACGGGGACGCAACGGGGCACATCTTCCTGATCTCGGCCGCCATCGCGGTGGTGGGTATCGTTGCGGCGCTGCTGCTGCGCCCGGTCACCCTGCGTTCCAGCCTCGACCTGCCGGACACCGGCCGTTCGGTGGCGGTGGGGGCGGACGCCGTCGACGGCGCGCCCGCCTTCGACGAGGTGAGCGTGGACTCGGCCGGCCGGGAGGAACGCGCCCGCCGCTGAGCCCGTACCCCCAGGGCCGTCGCCGACCCCGGCGGCGGCCCTGGTCCATGCGGGGACGAACCGAAGGAGGAGCCGTGGACGCCACGCGGACCGCGCCCGCCCGCCTCGCCGCATGGCAGCGGGCCGCGCGTGAGCTGGCGCTCGTCGCCGTGCTCTTCCTGGCCTACAAGGCGGGCCGGCAGGTCGTCGCCGGGCACGCCGACCTGGCCCTGGCGAACGGCGAGTGGGTCTGGCGGCTGGAGCGGCTGCTGCGCCTGCCCGACGAGACGCTCGTGCAGGGGCCGCTGCTGTCGCACGAGCTGCTGGTGCGGCTGGCCAACTCCTACTACGCCTACGTGCACTTCCCGGCCACCGTGCTCTGCCTGGTCTGGCTCTGGCTGCGCCGCCCGGCCCACTACGTGCGGTTGCGGCGAGCCCTGGCGGCGCTGACCGCGGTGGCGCTGGTGCTGCACGTCTGCGTCCCGCTCGCGCCGCCGCGGCTGACCGCGCTCACCGGGATGGTCGACACCGGCACCCGGTTCGGCCCGAGCGTCTACGGACCGCCCGACACCGACCAGCTCAGCAACCAGTACGCGGCCATGCCGTCGCTGCACGTGGGCTGGGCGCTGGCGATCGCGCTGGCGCTGATGGCGGTCACCGCCGGGCGGCTGCGCTGGCTCTGGCTGCTCCATCCACTGGTGACAGCGCTCGTGGTGGTGGTCACCGGCAACCACTACTGGCTCGACGGCGTCGTCGCGGTGGCACTGCTCGTGGCGATCCTGGCCGTGCTGCCGCGGCCCGCGCCGGACCTGCCCGTACCCGTCTCGCCGGCCGGACCGGTGCGCCCGCACGTGGTGCCGGCGCCGCGCCGGGCCGGCCACCGCCGGAACCCGAAGGTCCCGGCGGCGGCCGACGTGCGGCTGCGGCCACCCGGCCGGGGCTGACCGTCGGTCAGCGCAGCGTGCAGACCGTCCCGTTGAGGCGGAACGCCCCCGGCGGCACGTTCGGCCCGCTGTACGCGCCGACGAAGCCCACAGTCGTGCTCCCGCCGTCGGCGGCGAGCCGCCGGTTGTCGGCGGTGGGCGTCACCCGGACGTCGCGGCCCTGCTGGTCCCAGGTGGCGCTCCACCCGCTGCTCACCTGCTGCCAGCCCGTCGGCCAGGTCCAGGTGAGCGTCCAGCCGTCGACGGCCTTCGCGCCCGTGTTGATCACCTCGACGTTCGCCACGTACCCGTTGCCCCAGTCGTTGTCGGCGTCGAACCGCACCGCGCAGGAGCTCTCGGCCGGGCTGCCGGTGGCGAACGTCAGCGGCGGGGACGACCACGAGACCCGTCCGGCGGTGTCCCGGGCCAGCACGTTGACCGTGTAGCGGGCGCCCGGTTCGAGGTTGCCCACCGTCAGCGACGTGCCGGCGGTCTCGCCGAGCTGCTCGCTCACCGCGCCGTGCTGGCGGTGCACCTCGTACTTCGCGATCGGCGCGGCGCCGGGCGTGGCCGCCGGCCAGGAGATGGTCGCCGCGCGGTCGGTCACCGCGCTCGCCGTCGGCCGGCCGGGGGCGCCGGGCCGCCCGGCCGAGCTGCCGGCCGGTCGCAGCACGAGCGTGGTGAGCGAGTACGGCGGCAGCGTCCGCGCGGTCGCGTCGCCCGAGCGGGCGGTGCTGATCCCGGTCGCGCCGTTGGCGAACGTGTGCACGGTCGGCGCCTCGTCGGCCGGGGTGAACCCGGCGTAGTCGAGCGCCACCGGGTGGGCGGTGTCCGGGTCCTTGTTGAGCAGCAGGACCGCGACGCTGCCGTCGGGCCGGCGGACCGCGTGCGCGGCGACCAGCGGCTCGTCGGTCCCGGCGCGGACGAGCTGGTCACCGGGCCGGGCGAACAGGTTCATCATGGACAACGCGTGGTACGGCGCGAACGGGGTGTTGAACGCCGGCTGGCACACCTCGCCGTCGCTCGTGCAGTTGCCGCTGGACAGCAGCCCGAAGTCGCCGTAGTCGGTCTGCCCGGCCACCTCGGAGACGGTGCCGATGCCGTTGTGCACGTTCCACCACTGCACCGTGAACACGCCCTGCTCCAGCAGGCCGCTGTAGGCGTCGGCCAGGAACAGCGCGCCCGGTGCGGTGGTACGGCCGGCGTCGACGTTCAGCTCGGTGAAGCTGATCCCGATCCGGTCCGCGCCGGGGCCGGCGTAGCGGGCGATCTGCTGGCGCAGCAGCCAGGCCGCGTCCGGCAGGTGGCTGGTGCGGGCCAGCGAGTCGGCGGCGCCGCCGCCCGGGTACCAGTGCACGTCCACGAAGTCGATCTTCGGGCCGGCGAGGGAGAGCACGGTCTGGTTCCACGGACCCGGGTCGGACCCGGCGGTGATGCCGTCCGGCCAGTTGCCGGGCATGGTGAGCACCGCGCCGACCTTGATGCTCGGGTCGACCGCCTTCATCGCGTCGGCGTACTCGATCACCAGCCGCGCGTACTGGGCGGCGCTCTTGTCCGGGTGGTCGTCGGCCTCCCAGGCCGAGCCGTAGTGGCCGTTGCCGTAGTTCTCGTTGCCGACTGTCCACCACTTCGCGCCGTAGCGCTTGGTGACGTTGGCGTAGCGGACCCAGGCCGCCGCCTCGGCGGGCGTGCCGGTGCCGTAGTTCGCGATGATCATCGGCTCGGCGCCGACGCGGCGGGCGCCGGCCATGAACGTGTCGAAGTCGGTGTTCGGTGCGACGTAGCCGCCGGGCGCGGTGTGCGTCTCCCAGTGGTAGATGTCGGCGTACGAGCCGCCGGGGTAGCGCAGCATCTTCACGCCCGCGGCCTTGAGCAGGTCGGACGTCTCGGCGCTCCCGAGCTGCGAGTCCCAGATGGCGTGGTTGACGCCGAGCGCGGTGGCCGGGACGGTGGCCAGCCCGGCTCTGGTGTTCACGGTCACGGTGACTGGGTCCGTGGGGTCGGCGGCGGCGACCGGCCCGCCGGCGGTGCCGAGCGCGGTGGCGAGCAGCAGCAGGCCGGCCGCGAACGCAGTGGGTCTTCTCATCCGGGGATGTCCTTCGGGGGGAGTGGGACGACGGGGAGATGCCCGGTTCTGCGTCGTCCTCCCGGACGCCTGGCGGCGGCGGGATGCCCACGAACGACGATCGGCTCCGCGCGGCGAGCCATCGATCAGGATCATACGCCCGGCGCTGGGCGTGCAGGGCTTAATTTATAGACAGGAGTCTTTACTGTTAACAATGTTTAATTTATGTTCGTGACACCTTCCGTTCCCCCCGAAGGAGTTGCCACCATGCGCCGAAGAATCACCCTCCCGCTGCTCACCGCCGGTGCCGTCACCGGCACGCTGGCACTCGCCGCGCCCGCGCAGGCCCACGGCTACGTCTCCTCGCCGCCCAGCCGCCAGGCGCTCTGCGCACAGAACCGGGTGCCCGACTGCGGCCAGATCAAGTACGAGCCGCAGAGCGTCGAGGGCCCCAAGGGCCTGCGGAGCTGCCACGCCGGCATCGCGCAGTTCGCGGTGCTCAACGACGACAGCCGCAACTGGCCGGCCACCTCGGTCGGCAGCACCGTCACGTTCACCTGGGTCAACACCGCCCGGCACGCCACCGCCAACTGGGAGTACTGGATCGGCGGCACCCGGGTCGCGGTCGTCGACGGCGGGGGCCGCCAGCCCGGCGCGACCGTGTCGCACACCGTCAACCTCGGCAGCTTCTCCGGCCGGCAGAAGCTGCTCGCGATCTGGAACATCTCCGACACCGCCAACGCGTTCTACTCCTGCGTCGACCTCCAGATCGGCGGCGGAGGCGGCAACCCGACGCCGACCCCCACCCCGACGGCTGCGCCGCGACCGGCCGGGCGGAGGCGGACGCGCGGCGGAGCCGGGGACCGGCCGGCTCCGCCGCGCGGGTACGCCGGCTCAGATCTGCTGCCACAGCGCCGGTACGTTCGGCGGCTCCCAGCCGGCG
>NZ_WBKS01000180.1:0-8750 GCF_008868145.1 Micromonospora sp. AMSO1212t | reverse complement strand
CGGGGCGGGGCGCAGCAGGCGGCGCATCCGCAGCAGCAGACCGGCGCCGAGGAACAGCAGCAGCCCGCCGAGCAGGAACGCGGCCTGCACCAGGCCGAATCCGCCGCTGTCCGCCACCGGCCGCCCGGCCACGCCACCCGGCGCCGGAGGCTCCACCACCGCGGCGTCGGTCGGCTCGTCGGTGGGCTCCTCGTCGGGCGCCTCGGTGGACGGCTCGCCGGTCGGAGTCTCGGTGGGCTCCGCGCTGGTAGGTGCCGGCGTCGGCGAAGCCTCCTCCTCCCCCACCACCTCACGGGAGGCGGTCCGCCGGGCCAGCAGCCGCAACTGCGGGTCGTACGCCTCGGCGGCGAAACTCACCCGGCCGCGCCCGACGTCCTCGGCGAACGCCACCCGGTAGCGAGCGGTCACGGTACGGCCGGGGCAGAGCACACCCGGGTCGAGTTGCCGGTCGGTGAGCCGGGCGGTGTCTCCCTCGGTGCGGATCTCCAGCGGGAACGATCCGCTGTCCTCCACCCGGTCCACCTTGAGCTGGTCCAGCCGCAGGCCCTGCACCCGCACCAGCATCGACCAGCGCACCTTGACACAGCCGCCCCCGTCGGAGCGGGACACCACGGCGGACAACGTCTCCACCCGGTTCCCCGCGGTGAACTCGTCCGGCAGGCCGCTCAACTCCGTGGAGAAGGCCGCCGCCGCCCGCGCCGGCAGGGCTCCGCCGTACCCGGTCCCGGCCACGAAGGTCAGCACCAGTCCGATCCGCAGCGCCTGCCGCCACCCGCTCACCAGGCCTCCTCACCCTCGGTCGTGTCCACAGGCAACGCTAGGAGCGCGCCGGGCACGCCGGTAGACGGGCGTGTTCGCATCCAACGCCACAACACGAGGGCTGTTTCACCGAGCGTGGTGAACCGGTCACGACCGCGCCGCGACACGCCCGGAATGCGGGCCCGGAAGCCGGGTGGGACACAATTCCCCGGTGTCCGAGCTGTCCGCCGCGTTCGTCCGGCTGCACGCCCGCCTCGCCCCGGTGGCGTTCGTCCCCGAAGTGCTACTGCACCAGGCCGACGAGCCGATCGGCCTGTGGGAGCTGACCGAGGGCGAGTTCCGCAGCTCCCAGCCGCCGCCGTTCTGGGCGTTCGCCTGGGCCGGCGGGCAGGGCCTGGCCCGCTACGTCACCGACCACCCCGAGGTGGTCGCCGGCCGCCGCGTGCTCGACCTGGCCTCCGGCTCCGGCCTGGTCGCCATCGCCGCCGCCCGCGCCGGCGCCGCCGCCGTCCGGGCGGTCGAGGTGGACGAGCGGGCCGTGGCCGCCGTCGCGCTCAACGCCGAGGCCAACGGGGTACGCGTCGACGCCGAACTCGGCGACGTCCTCGACTCCGACGCCGGTGACGCCGAGGTGGTGCTGGCCGGGGACGTCTTCTACAGCGAGGCGATGGCCCGCCGGATGCTGCGCTTCCTGCTCCGGGCCGCCCGCGCCGGCGCCCGCGTCCTGGTGGGCGACCCGGGCCGGGCGTTCCTGCCCCGCGAACGGTTCCACGAGCTGGCCACGTACGAGGTGCCGGTGTCCGAGGCGCTGGAGAGCGTACGGGTGAAGCACACCACCGTGTGGGAGCTGGACCCGAACCCGCCGGGCGCCCGTCGCTAGCGTTACCGCGTGCTGTTCCGGGGCTGGGGGGAGTCCGTCGACGGACAGTGGCCCGACACGGCCACCGTCGTCGACCACGTCGGCGTGCCGCACCTGGTGGTGACCCGGCACGCGCTCGTCCGCCAGATCCTCACCGACCCGGTGACGTTCCGGCCGGACAACGCGCTCGACGCGGTCACCCCGATCCCGGTGGCGGCGCTGCGGGTGCTCGCCGGGCACCGGTTCCGGCTGCCGCCCACGCTGGCGAACAACGGCGGCGCCGGCCACCCGGAGATCCGCGGCATCGTCGCCGACGCGCTGCACCCGCACCGGGTGGCCGCCCAGCGGCAGTGGCTGACCGGGCTGGTCCGGGAGCGGGTGGCGGGGCTGGCGGCGGCGCTGGACGCGGGCCGCCCGGTCGACCTGTACGCGGGTCTCGCCGCCGACCTGCCGCTGCTGGTGCTGGCCCGGCTGGTCGAGCTGCCGGACGCGCCGGTCGGCGCGGTGAAGGACTTCGCCCGCGCCGCGCTGGAGCTGTTCTGGGCGCCGCTCGACTCCGCCCGGCAACTGGCGCTCGCCGCCGAGGTGGGCCGGTTCCACACCGTGCTGCGCGAGTTCGCCGCGACCGGGGGCGGGCTCGCCGCGCGGCTGCGCGAGGCCGGGCACTCCCCCGACGTGGTCGTCGGGGCGCTGTTCTTCCTGCTGGTCGCCGGTCAGGAGACCACCTCGCAGTTCCTCACCCTGCTGCTGCACCGGCTGTCCGGCGAACCGGCGGTACGGGCCGGGCTGCGCGCCGGTGAGATCGGCGTCGACGACGTGGTCGAGGAGGGGCTGCGGCTGGAGCCGCCGATCGTCACCTGGCGGCGGGTGGCAGCCGTCGACACGACGCTCGGCGAGGTGCCCGTACCGGCGGGCACCAGCGTGGTCGCGTGGCTGGCCCGTGCCGGGCGCGACCCGGCCGTGGTCGGCGCGCCGGGCGAGTTCCGTCCCGGGCAGCCCGGCTCGCGGCGGCACCTGGCGTTCGGCGCCGGGCCGCACCGCTGCGTCGGCGCGCAGCTGGCCCGGATGGAGGCCGCCGTGGTGGTCGCCGAGGCCACCGCGCTGCTCGACGGCGTGACGGTGGTGCGTCCACCGTGGTGCCCGGACAACCTCACCTTCCGGATGCCGGACGCGTTCGTGGTCCGTCCCACCTGACGAAAGTCAGTGTCGGTCGCTGCCGTTCGGCGGCGGTGCGGCACCCCCGCCGGACCATAGCGTCGCCGCATGATCACAATTCGCGCGTTGACGAAACGGTTCGGCGACGTGACAGCCGTCGACGGCCTGACCGTCGAGATCCGCCCCGGGCAGGTCACCGGGTTCCTCGGCCCCAACGGCGCCGGCAAGTCCACCACCATGCGGATGGTGCTCGGCCTGGACCGGCCCACCGCCGGGCAGGCCGTGGTCAACGGGCGGGACTACCGCACGCTGCGGCACCCGCTGCACGAGGTCGGCGCGCTGCTCGACGCGACAGGTGTGCACCCGGCCCGCTCCGGCGTGGCGCACCTGAGGGCGATGGCGCGCAGCAACGGCGTACCGGCCCGGCGGGTGACCGAGGTGCTCGACCTGGTCGGCCTGGACGCCCGCGCCGCCGGCAAGCCGGGCCGGGCGCTGTCCCTGGGCATGGGTCAGCGGCTCGGCATCGCGGGCGCGCTGCTCGGTGACCCGCCGGTGCTGCTGCTCGACGAGCCGGTCAACGGGCTCGACCCGGACGGGGTGCGATGGATCCGCGGGTTCACCCGCCGCCTCGCCGACGAGGGACGCACCGTCCTCGTCTCCAGCCACCTGATGAGCGAGATGCAGCAGACCGCCGACCGGGTCGTGGTGCTGGGGCGCGGCCGGCTGGTGGCCGACGCGCCGCTGGCCGAGCTGATCGCCGCCCGGCCCGCCGCGTCGGTCCGGGTACGCGGGCCCGAGCCGGCCGCGCTCGCCGCGCTCGGCGACCGGCTCGCCGCCGAGGGCGCGACTGTCACCGTCGACGAGGGCGGGATGTCCGTCGCCGGCAGCACCGCCGGCCGGGTCGGCGACCTGGCGCACGAGATGGGGGTACGCCTGCACGAGCTGACCCCCGTCGCCCCCTCCCTGGAGGAGGCGTTCCTGGAGCTGACCGCCGACAGCGTGGAGTACGCCGCCGGCGCGACCGGAGGTGGAACCCGATGACCGCGCAGTCCACGCTCGACCCGGCCCGGCGGACCGCCCGGCCCGCCCCCGCCGGACATCCGCTCGCCGGGGCGGTGGCCGCCGAGTGGACGAAACTCTGGTCGGTGCGCTCCACCTGGTGGACGCTGCTCGCGGCGGTGCTGACCATGGCGGCCACCAGCGCCCAGCTCGCCATCTACGCGCGCAACGCCAACACCGACGACGACCCGGCGAACAACCCGGGCGTGGTGGGCGTCGGCGAGATCGTGGCCGGGTCGCTGGAGCTGACCCAGTACGTGGTGCTGGCGCTCGCCCTGTTCGCGATCACCAGCGAGTTCACCACCGGCACGATCCGCACCACGCTGCGGTGCACCCCGTCGCGGGGGCGGGTGCTGGCGGCCAAGGCGGTGGTGGTGGGCGCGGTGACGTTCGGCCTCGGGCTGCTGCTCGGCACTGTCGGCGCGGTGACGGCCCGGCCGGTGCTCGGCGAGTGGGGCCGCGCCCCGCTGGGCGGCACGGCGGCCGACGTGGTCGCCGCCGCGGCGTACCTGGCGCTCGTCGGTGTGCTGGCGCTCGGCCTGGCGGCGGCGCTGCGCGGCGCGGTGCTGGCCCTGACCGTGCTGTTCGCGCTGCTGATGATCGTGCCGCTGTCGTTGCAGGAGCCGGACATCACGGTGCTCACCCGGATCGCCGACGCGTTCCCCGGCGTGGCGGGCAACCACTTCCTGGCCGGGGACACCGAGCCGTACCCGGCGGCGGCAGGGCTGCTGGTGCTCGCCGCCTGGACCGCCGCCGCGCTGGCACTGGGCCGGTGGGCGCTGTCCCGGCGCGACGCCTGAGCGGGGCGGGGCTGGTCAGCCGGCGGGCGGGACCAGCCCCGCCTCGTACGCGAGGATCGCCGCCTGCACCCGGTTGCGCACGTCCAGCCGGGTGAAGATGCTGGTCAGGTAGCTCTTCACGGTGCCCTCGACCAGGTGCAGCCGGCGGGCGATCTCGGCGTTGGACAGTCCCGCCCCGACCAGCGCCAGCACGTCGCGTTCCCGGTCGGTCAGCCCGGCCAGCCGGTCCCGCGCGTACGGGCCCCGGGCGAGCTTGCCCCCGCTCAGCTCGATCACGCGGCGGGCCACCCGCGGCGACAGGTACGCCCCGCCGTCGGCCACCGCCCGCACCCCGGCCAGCAGTTCCCGCGGGTCACCGGACTTGAGCAGGAACCCGGCGGCGCCGTGGCCGAGCGCGCGGGCGATCAGGTCGTCGTCGCCGAACGTGGTGAGCATGACCGCCGCCGTCTCCGGCACCAGCCGGCGGATCTGCGCGGCGGCGCTGAGCCCGTCGCAGCGGGGCATCCGGATGTCCAGCAGCGCCACCCGGGGCCGGTGCGCGCGGACCAGTTCCACCGCCGCGAGGCCGTCGCTCGCCTCGCCGACCACCTCGATGCCGGGGTCGGCGGCCAGGATCGCCCGGACCCCGGCCCGGACCAGGGCCTCGTCGTCGGCGAGCACCACCCGCAGCGGACGCTCGTGGTCGTCGCTCATGGTTCGATCTGCTCCTTGCTGACCAGCCGCCCGTCGGCGAAGCAGAGCCGCCAGGTCGCCTGGGCGAACGGGAAGTTGCCGTCGGTGTAGAACTCGCAGCCCGGCACGGCGCCGGTCGCGGGCGGGTCGGCCTGCCGCCGGGGCAGCCCGAGCGCGTCACGCGGCTCGCCCAGCCGCAGCCGTTCGTAGCCGGCCCGCTCCAGGACGGCGCCGGCCGTGGCGAGCGGGTAGTAGACGAGCGCCAGCACCAGTGCGAGCCCGGCGGGCGCGCCGATCGCCACGAGCAGGCTGCGCCGCACCCGCCGCCGGGCCTCCCGCAGCCGCCGGGCCGCGTCCCCGGGATCACCCCGCCGGGGTACGCCGGCACCGGCGAGCGGGTCGGCGTCCCCGCCCGGTGTGCCGGGGCCGGCCGCCCCGTCCAGCGGGACGCGTGCGGTGACCGCCCAGCCGCCGTCGCGGGGACCGGCGTCCAGGGTGCCGCCGGTGAGGCGTACCCGCTCGCGCAGCGCCAGCAACCCGGAGCCGTGCGACGGCGGTCCGGGCAGCGGACCGGCCGGCGGCGACGCGTTCACCACCGCGACGATCACCGCATCGGTGTCGTGTGACACCTCGACGGTGACCGGGGCGCCCGGGGCGTAGCGGGCGGCGTTGGTGAGCGCCTCGCGGACCACCCGGTGCACCGCGTGTGCGGGCAGCGGCGGCAGGTCCGCCTCGTCGGCGCGCAGGTCGACTGTCATCCCGGCGTCGCGCGCGCCGTCGACCACGTCGGCGACCGTCTCCCCCGGCGGCCGCAGGGTGCGTTCCTCGCGCAGTACGCCGATCACGTCGTGCAGGCGTTCGGTGGCGGCGGCGACGCTCGACCGCAGCTCCCCGGCCGCCGACCGGCGCGCCGGGGACAGGTCCGGCGCCAGTTCCAGCGCGCCCGCCCGCAGCGCGATGAGGCTCAGGTCGTGGCCGAGCGAGTCGTGCATGTCCTGGGCGATGCGGGCCCGCTCGCGCAGGCGTACCCGCTCGACCTCGGCCCGCCGCTCGACCTGCGCGTGCCGCAGCCCGGCGTCGGCGAGCGCGCGGTGCTGCCGCCGCAACCGGCCCAGCAGCCAGGGGAACACCCCGGCGAACAGCAGCACCGAGGAGAGCAGGAACCAGGTGGACGGCTCGGTGCCGAGCAGCCCGAGGTTGAGCACCGAGCCGGTGACCGCGATGGCGGCGAAGACGGCGGCGGCCGGCGCGGCCCGGTCGCTGCGCCGCCCGGCCAGGTAGCCGAAGACCGGGATGGCGAACACCACGTTGCCGTCGACGAGCGAGCCGGCCACCACCGCGAGCACAGCGACCAGCGGCCACCGGCGCCCGATCCACACCGCCACGCCGAGCAGCGCCAGCGCGGCGGCCAGCGGCGGCAGCTCGCCGATCTGCGGCGGGGTCAGCCGGCCGTACGCGACGGGCGCCGCGAGCACGGCCCAGAGCAGCACGTCACCGGCCCGGCCCTGTCGTTCGCGGGGTTCCACGGCGGTCACGCTACCCACGCCCGGCCGGGCCGGGCACCGACGAAAGTCAGGTCTCCTCGGCCCAGGCCCGCCAGTCGTCCAGCACGCCGTACAGGGCGGGCGTGAGCCAGCCGGGCGCGGACCGGCGGAACACGCCCGGGTCCATCCCGCCCGCGCCGGCCGGCACCGCGCCGAGCAGGTTCGGCAGCAGCTCGGACAGGTTGAGCCAGTGCACCAGCTCCGGTTCGGTCGGCCAGGCGCCGATCACCACACCGGCCGGGACGGCCCGCCGTTCCAGCGCCTCCAGCGTGAGCGCGGTGTGGTTGAGCGTGCCGAGCCCGGCCCGCGCCACCACCACCGCGGGCGCGCCGAGCGACACCGCCAGGTCGGCCACCGTCCACGGCTCGCCGGACGGGCGCAACCCCATCGGTACGAGCAGCCCGCCCGCACCCTCGACGAGCACCAGGTCGTGCTTGTCCGCCTCCTCGCGGATCGCGTCGACCGCGTTGTACAGCTCCAGCGGCGGCAGCTCCGCCACCCGGGCCGCGGCCAGCGGGGCCAGCGGATCGGGGTAGCTGGCCAGCGTCCGGCCGGTCAGCGGGGCGGCCAGCCGGGTCACCGAGTCGACGTCGCCGGGCTCGCCTGTCGCCGTACCCGTCTGGCCGGGCTTGACCACGGCGACCCGCAGGCCGGCCGCCTGCGCGGCGGCGGCGACGGCGGCGGTCACCACTGTCTTGCCGACCTCGGTGTCCGTGCCGGTCACCAGCACCGGCCCGGTCCAGGCGTCGCCGAAGCTCATGGCGCACACTCCACGATCACGTCCAGGGCCCGGTCGAAGTCGGCCCGGTCCACCCCGGCGCTGACGGTGAGCCGCAGCCGGGAGCGGCTGTCCGGCGTGGACGGGGGACGGAAGCAGCCGACCGCCACGCCCCGGTCCCGGCAGGCGGCGGCCCACGCGGTCGCCTCCTGCGGGCCGGGCGCGGTCACCGAGATCACGGCGCCGTCCGGGGCGGACACGGACAGCCCGGCCCCGCCGAGCCGGCGCACCGCCGCCGCGACCCGGTCGGCCAGCTCGGCACGCAGCGCGTCGCCGGTGCGGGCCAGGCGCACCGCGGCGCGGACCCCGGCCACCACGGCGGGCGGCGGCGCGGTGTCGAAGATGAACGTGCGGCCGGTCTCCACCAGGTGGCGGACGAACTCGGCCGGCCCGGCGACCACGCCGCCCGCCCCGCCGAGCGCCTTGGACAGCGTCGCGGTGACCACCACGTCGGGCGCGCCGGCCAACCCGGCGGCGGCGACCCCGCCCGCGCCGGCCGGGCCGGTGACGCCGAGCGCGTGCGCGTCGTCGACGAGCAGCAGCGCGCCGTGGCGGCGGGCCACCGCGTGCAGCTCCGCCAGCGGGGCCAGGTCGCCGTCGACGGAGAAGACCGACTCGGTCACCACCACCGCCGGGCGGCCCGGCGCGGCGGCGAGCGCCGCGGCCACCGCTGCGACGTCCGCGTGCGGCGTCACGAGCGTCTCGGCGCCGGAGATCCGGCAGCCGTCGATCAGCGAGGCGTGGTTGTGGGCGTCGGAGACGAGCAGCGTACGCGGCTGCGTCAGCCCTCGGACGGCGGCGAGGTTGGCCAGGTAGCCGGAGGAGAACACCAGCGCCCGGTCGACGCCGAGCCAGCCGGCCAGGTCGTCCTCGAGCGCGTGGTGCGCGTCGGTGGACCCGCGCACCAGACGCGACCCGGTGGCGCCCAGCCCGTACGCGGACAGGGCGGTCGCGGCGGCGGCGGTGACCTCGGGATGGGTGGCCAGGCCGAGGTAGTCGTTGCCGGCCAGGTCGACCACGGCGTCGTCGGCGGCCCGGGGGCGCAGCGTGCGGGTCAGCCCCGCCCGGGCCCGCAGCTCGGCGCGGCGGTCCAGGGCCGCCAGCCAGTCCGCCACCGTGCCGTC
>NZ_WBKS01000179.1:0-8833 GCF_008868145.1 Micromonospora sp. AMSO1212t | reverse complement strand
GACGGGGTACAGACGGCGGACGGCGGGGGCGGCCGGGGTGGCGGGCAGGGGCGGGTCAGGCGGGTTCGTGCCGGGCGGTCGCCCGGTGGGCGGCCGGGTCGCGCTCCAGCGCGTCCGCGAACGGGACCAGCGCGGTGAGGGCGGCCAGCGCGACGACGGCGGGCAGGGCCAGGCCGGCGCCCACGGAGACGAGCGTGAGCAGGGCGAGGACGGCTGTCCTGATGCAGTTGGACGTGGACATGACGACTCCCGGGCGGGTGCGGTGCGGGGTGGCGCGCCGGGCCGCCGCGCGGACGGCCCGGCGCGGGCGAGGTCAGGTGAGCTTGCTCTTGACGGTGTTGGCGACCTTGCCGGCCATCCCCGGGTTGGTGCCGTACAGGCGCGGGTCACCGGGGGCGAGCACCGGCTCGGGGGCGTGCGCCCGCGGGCTGCTGTCGTAGCGGAACTCGCCCTTGCCGTCCGGCGTCGGACCGGAGGCCCACCGGCCCTCGGCGGCGTCCCGGCCGGGGGAGAAGTCCAGGTACGTGTAGCTGAACTCCTCGGTGAACTCGGGCGAGTCGGGGAAGGCGTCCGGCACCGGCATCTCCTCCAGGCCGTCTTCCTTGAGCTGCTCGATGGCCGCCATCCACATGTTCTGGTGCATGGTGTCGCGGGCCAGCAGGAACCGCAGCATCTGCTTGACGCCGGGGTCGTCGGTCATGTTGAACAGGCGGGCCACCTGGAGCCGGCCCTGGGCCTCGGCGGTGACGTTCAGGTGGAAGTCCGCCATCAGGTTGCCGCTGGCGGTGATGAAGTTGCCGTTCCACGGCACGCCGGCGCTGTCGACCGCCAGGGCCCCGCCGCCGCCGTGGATGAAGTGCGCCGGGTTGGACCCGCCGTAGATGGCGCCGACCATCGGGTTCTCCTCGGCGGCCTCCTCCAGCGACAGCGGCGCGTTCTCCAGCAGCCGGGTGATCATCGTGGCAATCATCTCGACGTGGCCCATCTCCTCGGTGCCGACGTCGAGCAGCAGGTCCTTGTACTTGCCGGGCAGCCGGCAGTTCCAGCCCTGGAACAGGTACTGGTTGGCGACCGTCATCTCACCCCACTTGCCGCCGAGGACCTCCTGGAGGCGGCGGGCGAACGCGGCGTCGGGTCCGTCCGGCTTGGCCTCGAACTGCAGGTCCTTCATGTGCGTGAACATGTCGTCTCCTCCGGTTCACCGATGCTGTCCGCTCCCGGGTGCCCGCTGCGGCGGCCCGCCGGGGCCGATCCGTGTCCCGGACGGGACAGCCCGCACCGGGACCGGCAGCCGGACGTCCACCGCCAGCCCGCCGCCGCGGGGGCGGCGGGCGCGCACGATCCCGCCGTACGCGTCGACGAGCCGCCGCACGATCCACAGCCCGAGGCCGTGCCCGGCGGCTGACGGGACGGGCCGGGTCAGCGCCACGCGCAGCGCGGGACAGGGGCCGCCCTGGTCGAGGACCGACAGCGTCAGCGTGGAACCGCGCGTCGCGGCGCGGACGACGATCTCGCCGCCGGCCGGGCCGTGGCACAGCGCGTTGTCCACCAGGTTGGCGAGGATCTGCCGGACGTGCTGCTCGGGCACGGGCAGGCCGGCGGCGGCCCGGTCGAGCCGCGCGCGCAGCCGGGAACCGGTACCGGCCGTCACCGCGCGGACCACGGCGGCGAGGGGAGCGTGGCGGGGCGGTTCCGGCTCGTCGCGAGTGCCGGGCGCGCCGAGGTCGTCCAGCAACGACCCCAGGTGTACGGCGTGCTCGTGGGCCAGCGCGGCGATGGCCCGGCGGTCCGGCGTGGTGAGCGTCGGCTGCTCGGCGAGCGCGCGGGTGAGGGCCGCCAGCGCCCGCACCGGGGTCCGCAGCTCGTGGCAGAGCAGCCGGATCGACAGCGACTCGTCCCGGTCGTCCGGGCGTCCCCACGGGGGCATGGACTCCACAGCCATGCCGGGTTGTTCCCGACGGTTACTCGCATATGCCACTAACCTGAAGCGGAAGGGGGAAAGCCGACATGGGGGACGGCACCGTCCGGCTCGCGGTGGTGGACGACCATGCGCTGTTCGTCCGCGGCCTGGAACTGCTGCTGTCCGCCACCACCGACGGCCGGGCCCATGTCGTCGGCTCGACCACCGACGCGGCCGGAGCCGCCGCGCTCGTCGCCCGGTGCGCACCTGATCTCGCCCTCGTGGACCTGCACATGCCGCCGCCCGGCGGCCTCCGGGCGATCGCCGCCGTCCGCCGTACCAGCCCGCGGGTCCGCATCGTCGCCATGTCCGGCTCGGACGATCCGGCGCCGGCGGTGGAGGCGCTGCGCTGCGGTGCCGAGGGCTACCTGCCCAAGACCAGCGAGCCGGAGGATCTGCTACCTCCGCTGCTGGCCGTGCTGGACGGCTGGGCGGTGATGCCGGGCGCGCTGCTGCGGCGGCTGGTCGGGCACGCCCGGGCGCCCGGGCTCAACCTCGACGACGAGGAACGCCGGCTGCTGCGGGCGATCGCGACCGGAGAGGGCCCGGCGACGATCGCCGAGCGGATGCACACCTCCGAACGGACGGTGAAGCGGATGACCGCCTCCCTGCTGCGCAAGCTGCGGGTGACCAACCGGGTGGAGGCCGCCGCGCTGGCCGGGCGGGCCGGGCTGCTGGACGAGCGCCCCGACCGGTGAGGCGCCGACCCGGCCCGGCCGGGTCGGCGCCTGCGGCGCGGTCCGGACCGGGTCACCCTGCGGCGGCCGGCCCGGGACGGCGAACGGCCGCCCCGGGGAGCGGGGCGGCCGTTCGGTCGGGCGGTGGTGGACGGGTCGCCGCCTGCGCCACTGCCGTTCGGCGAGCCGGCCGCCGCCGGATGGGCGGTCGGGCGTGCCCCGGTTCGCCGCACGGCGGGCGGCGGTGGTCAGGCGGCGGTGGACCAGATGGCCCGGAACGCGGCTGCCTCACCGGCCAGCCACTGCTCGATCTGCTCGGGCTTGGCGTCGGCGGGCATCCGGTGCGCCTCGCCTCGCCGCACGTCGACCAGGACCGGCTCGGCGTGCGGCAGCACCGCGTCCATGTGCCGGGCCATCAGGTGCAGCGTGGCGAGCGTGGCCTCCTCGCTCGGCGGCGCCTCGTCGAAGTGCAGCCGGATCGCCTCGGCCCGGCCGTCGGCGAAGCGCACGCCGAACTGCGGGTTGATCTTCACGGGCAGGTCACCCAGCATGGCCAGCGCGTCGCGAGCCTGGGCCAGGTCGACGCCGGACGGCTCGCCGAGCGAGTGCAGCCAGCGGGTCGCGCCCGGTACGAGCGCCTCGTAGAGCGGCCGCCAGCGCGGCTTGACCACGTCGGCGACCTGCGCGAGGTGCGTGCCGCCGGTGTGGAAGGCGACGTCGGCCTTGAGCGCCTTGACGAACTGGCCGTGCGGGTTGAAGCCGTGCCGGCTGGCCCGTTGCCGGCGCAGACCGCCGACGAAGGTTGCCTTGGTGGGGCCTGTGCGGTCGACGTACCGGGTGAAGCCGAGGAGGGTGGCGTAGGGGGTGACAGGGGCGGCGGAGGTGGGCGCGGTCACTGGCGTCCTCCCAGGTCAACGACTGGATTAGTACATACATTCTAATCGACGGATCTGACATCGCCCAGGGTACGAAAAGGGCCGCCCGGACATCCCGGGCGGCCCTTTTTCGCGTAGTCCTAGAGCTGGCCGACGTCGGTGATCCGGACCACCGCCGCGCCGGTCTCGTCCGAGGCGGCGAGGTCGATCTCGGCGCTGATCCCCCAGTCGTGGTCGCCGTCCGGGTCGTCCAGGATCTGCCGCACGGTCCACCTCTCGCGGCCCTGCTCGATCATCAGCAGCGCCGGCCCGCGCGCGTCCGGCCCCACCCCGATCGAGTCGTACGCCTCGAAGTACGGCTCCAGCGCGTCGGCCCAGGCGTCGGCGTTCCAGCCGTCGCCGGCGTCCAGCTCGCCGAGCAGATCCCAGCGGCGCAGCGCGGCCAGCTCCACGCGGCGGAACATCGCGTTGCGCACCAGCACCCGGAACGCCCGCGCGTTGCGGGTCACCGCCGGCGGCCGGTCGTCCAGCGAGGCGGCCACCTCGGCCACGTCCGACGGGTTGCGCAGCCGTTCCCACTCGTCGATGAGGCTGGAGTCGACCTGGCGGACCAGTTCGCCCAGCCACTCGATGAGGTCGATCAGCTCCTCGGTCTTGGCGTCCTCGGGGACGGTCTGGCGCAGCGTCTTGTACGCGTCGGCGAGGTAGCGCAGCACCAGCCCTTCGGACCGGGACAGCCCGTAGAACTGGACGTACTCGGGGAACGTCATGGCCCGCTCGTACATGTCCCGGACCACCGACTTGGGGGAGAGCTGGTGGTCGGCGACCCAGGGGTGGCCCTGCCGGTACATCTCGTACGCGGACTCCAGCAGCTCGGCCAGGGGCTTTGGCCAGGTCACGTCGTCGAGCAGCTCCATGCGGGCCTCGTACTCGATGCCCTCGGCCTTCATCGCGGCGACCGCCTCACCGCGGGCCTTGAACTGCTGCGCGGACAGCACCTGGCGCGGGTCGTCGAGGATCGACTCGATCACGCTGAGCACGTCGAGCGCGTACGACGGCGACTCCCGGTCGAGCAGCTCGACGGTGGCCAGCGCCAGCGGCGACAGCGGCTGGTTGAGCGCGAAGTCGAGCTGGAGGTCGACGGTGAGGCGCACCCGGCGGCCGGTCTCGTCCGGCTCCGGCAGTTCCTCGACCACGCCGCCCGCGCGCAGCGCCCGGTAGATGGCGATGGCCCGCCGGATGTGCCGGCGCTGCGCGGCCGGGTCCTCGTGGTTGTCGGTGAGCAGGTGCCGCATCGAGGCGAACGCGTCGCCGGGGCGGCCGATCACGTTGAGCAGCATCGAGTGGCTGACCTGGAAGCTGGAGGTGAGCGGCTCCGGCTCGGCCTCGACCAGGCGCTGGAAGGTCGGCTCGCCCCAGCCGATCGAGCCCTCCGGCGGCTTCTTCTTCACCACCTTGCGGCGCTTGCGCGGGTCGTCACCGGCCTTCGCGAGCGCCTTCTCGTTCTCGATCACGTGCTCGGGCGCCTGCACCACGACCCGGCCCAGCGTGTCGAACCCGGCCCGCCCGGCCCGGCCGGCGATCTGGTGGAACTCGCGGGCCTTGAGCAGCCGGGTGCGGGTGCCGTCGTACTTGCTCAGGCCGGTGAACAGCACGGTACGGATCGGCACGTTGATGCCGACGCCGAGCGTGTCCGTACCGCAGATGACCTTGAGCAGGCCGGCCTGGGCGAGCGTCTCCACCAGGCGGCGGTACTTCGGGAGCATGCCCGCGTGGTGCACGCCGATGCCGTGCCGGACCAGCCGGGACAGCGTCTTGCCGAAGCCCGAGGTGAACCGGAAGTTCCCGATCGCCTGGGCGATCATGTCCTTCTCGGCGCGGGTGCAGACGTTCACGCTCATCAGCGCCTGCGCGCGTTCCAGCGCGGCGGCCTGGGTGAAGTGCACGACGTACACCGGGGCCTGCTTGGTCTCCAGCAGCTCTTCGAGCGTCTCGTGCATCGGCGTGGTCGCGTACGAGAAGAGGAGCGGGACCGGCCGCTCGGCCGAGCGGACGACGGCGGTCGGCCGCCCGGTGCGCCGGGTCAGGTCGCCGACGAAGCGGGTGGTGTCGCCGAGGGTGGCGGACATCAGCACGAACTGGGCCTGCGGCAGCTCGATCAGCGGCACCTGCCAGGCCCAGCCCCGGTCCGGCTCGGCGTAGAAGTGGAACTCGTCCATGACGACCTGGCCGACGTCGGCACGGCGGCCCTCGCGCAGCGCCAGGTTGGCCAGGATCTCCGCGGTGCAGCAGATGATCGGCGCATCCGCGTTGACGCTGGCGTCGCCGGTGAGCATGCCGACGTTCTCGGCGCCGAAGACCTCGCAGAGCGCGAAGAACTTCTCCGAGACCAGCGCCTTGATGGGCGCGGTGTAGAAGGTCGTCCGGTCGTCGGCCAGCGCCGCGAAGTGCGCCGCGATCGCCACCAGGCTCTTGCCCGAGCCGGTCGGCGTATTCATGATCACGTTCGCGCCGGAGACGATCTCGATGACCGCCTCCTCCTGATGCGGATAGAGGTCCAGGCCGCGCTCGGACGCCCAGGAGGCGAACGCGTCGTAGAGGGTGTCGGGGTCGGCGGTCTTCGGCAGCGCGGCGGTGAGAGTCATGGCGGCTCCCATCGTGCCTGGATCACACCGCGCCGCGCCAACCGGGTTCAGCGCACCGGCTTCAGCGCACCGGCTTCAGCGCCGCCGGTGGATCAGATCGAAGACCTCCCGGCCGGCGGCCAGCGCACGGCGTTCGAACTTCGTCACCGGCCGGTGCTCGGGGCGGGGCGCGTAGCCGCCGTGCACGTCGACCAGCTCCGGGTCGGCGGTGAGCGTCCCGCGCATCGACTCGGCGTACTCGGCCCAGTCCGTCGCGCAGTGCAGCGTGCCGCCCGGCGCCAGCCGGGACCGCAGCAGCGCCACGTGCGCCGGCGCGATGATCCGCCGCTTGTGGTGGCGCGTCTTCGGCCAGGGGTCGGGGAAGTAGACGTGCACCGCGTCCAGGCAGCCCTCCGGCATGGCCCGGACCAGGTCCAGCGCGTCGCCCTCGGCCACCCGAACGTTGTCCAGACCGTGGCGTTCGACCAGGTCGAGCAGGTTGGCGATTCCCGGCGTATGGACCTCGACCGCCAGATAGTGTCGGTCCCGGTCGGCCGCCGCCATCGCTGCGGTGGCGTCGCCCATGCCGGAGCCGATCTCCAGTACCAGCGGCGCCCGCCGTCCGAACAGCGCCGTCGGATCGCACGGCCCGTCGAGGGCGGCGATCTCGAGGCCGTACGCGGGCCAGAGCCGGGTGAGCGCGTCGCGCTGCCGCTCGCTCATCCGTCCGCGACGCGGATGGAAGGTACGGATGCGGCCGGCGGCGATGTCGGGGAGGGTCACAGCGACCCGAGCCTAGCCCGGATCGGATGTGATGTGCGCCCAGGGGTGAGAGGATTCATCCCGTACGCCGGGAGGGGTCATGGGGTCGTTCAGGGTACGTAGGGCGCTGCTGGTCGCGGCCGCCGCGTGCGCCGCCCCGCTGGCCGGCGCGCTGCCCGCCCAGGCCGCGCCGCGCGCCGCCGAACCGGTGCCGGAACAGCCCCCGGCCGACGTGATCTTCGTGGAGGTCACTCCGGGCACCGTCTCGCCCGGCTACCTCGTCGGCATCCGGGCGAGCTGCCGGAACAACACGGTGCCGGCGATCGTCACCTCGGACGCGTTCGGCAAGATCCAGGTGCAGCCGCAGCGCGGCCTGCTCACCGCCTCGCCGATGGTCCACGAGCGCACCCGGCCCGGCAACTACCGGGTCAAGCTGGAGTGCCCGGGCGGGGAGACCGCCTCCACCATGCTCCAGGTGGTCAAGCAGGGGCAGCCCACCCGGCAGCCGAGCCACGGGCCCAGTCACCTGCCCAGCCGCGGCCCGGCGACCGGTTTCGGCGGCACCGCCGGCCCCGGGCTCGGTGGTTTGCTGGTGCCGGTCGGGCTGGCGGTGACGGTGGTCGGCGCCGGGCTCGGTGTGGCAGCGTCCCGCCGGCACGGCCGCGGCGCCGCCAGAGGCTGAGGCCGGCGATGGCCGAGCACTTCGTCCCGCCGCCCGCCGGGTCCCGGCGCCCGGGCTGGCCGTCCCTGGCTCTGCCCCCGCCCGCCGCGCCGCCGGCCGGCGCCGCCCGTCCGTCGCGGGCCGGCTCGCCTCACGGAAGCGGATCGGGCGCCTCCGTGGGCTCGCCCCACCCGACCGGGCGGAGCCGGCCGAACGCCGAGTCCGGATCGTCGGCCGGGCTGGTCTCCGGGTCGCGGCCGTGGATGCCGCCGCCCGCCGCGTCGCGACCGTGGTATCCGCCGTCGGCCGATCCGCCTGCCCTGCGTCCACGGCCCGCGGGGCCGCCGCCGGTCGAGCCGCCACCGGCGTCGTCGGGCGGGCGGGGCCGGGGCGCCTGGTCGAAGCCGCTGGCAGTGGTGCTGGTGCTGGTCGGCGTGTTCGCCACCGGGGCCGGGCTGGGCCGCACGGCTGGGCCGTTCGACTTCGCCGACGCGTCGACCGAGTCGAGCCGATCGAACGGGTCGGGCGCGGCGGCCCCGGCGAGCGCTGCCGCCCCGGTCCGGAAGCCGGCGAGCCGGCCGGTGCGCCTGGCGGTGCCCGCCATCAAGGTCAACGCGCCGGTCACGCCGGTCGGGCAGGCGAAGGACGGCTCGGTGGACGTACCGCCGCTGACCGAGCACGACCAGACCGGCTGGTACGACCGCGGAGCGGTGCCCGGCGATCCCGGCCGGGCGATCATCGTCGGCCACGTCGACACCAAGAGCGGCCCAGCTGTCTTCTACCGGCTGCGTTCGCTCAAGCCCGGCGCGCGGATCCAGGTGACCCGCGCGGACCGCAGCGTGGTGACCTTCAAGGTGGACAGCGTCGAGTACTTCGACAAGTCGAACCTGCCCGCCGCCCGGGTCTACGGCAACTCCGGTCCGGCCGAGCTGCGGCTGATCACCTGCGGCGGCGAGTGGGTCGGCGGCCGTACCGGCTACCAGGACAACGTGATCGTCTTCGCGTCCCTAACGAGCTGACCGCTCCCGCCCTGACCGCGTCGATCATGAGGTTGGCGGCGCAGGTTGCCCGTTTCGTCACCGCCAACTCCATGATCGCCGAGCGGAGACCCGGAGCGCGCCGGGGCCGTGGGAGATCTTGGTAGGAAACGGCCCCTATGGGGGCGCGGATCTTCCAAGATCCGCGCGCGCCCCGGCCCCAAGCGCGTCGATCATGAGGTTGGCGGGGACAAAGCGGCCCGGTGAGTGCCGACAACCTCATGATCGACGGAGAAG
>NZ_WBKS01000178.1:0-8878 GCF_008868145.1 Micromonospora sp. AMSO1212t | reverse complement strand
AGGAGCTTGCGGGGGAGTTCGAGGCGGAACGAGGGCGTCTCCTGGCGGTCGCGCAGCGGATGCTCGGCAGCCGCAGCGAGGCCGAGGACGCGGTGCAGGAGACCTGGCTGCGCTTCTCCGGCGCGCTGAGCGACCCGGAGGAGCGCGCCCGCGTACGCGACCTGCGGGGCTGGCTGATCACCACCTGCTCCCGGATCTGCCTGGACGTGCTCCGCTCCGCCCGGGTGCGCCGGGAGGCGTACCCCGGTCAGTGGCTCCCCGAGCCGGTGGTGACCGCGGTGCCGGCGGCGGACGGGTTCGCGCCCGACCCGGCCGAGCGGGCGGTACGGGCCGACCAGCTCGGTACCGCGCTGCTGGTGGTGCTGGAACGGCTGACGCCGGAGCAGCGGGTGGCGTTCGTGCTGCACGACGTGTTCGCGGTGCCGTTCCCCGACGTGGCGGACGTGCTCGCGGTGACGCCGGAGGCGGCCCGTCAGCTGGCGTCGCGCGCCCGCCGGGCGGTGCACGGGCCGGACGCGCCCCGGCACAGCGCCGACATCGCCGAACAGCGGCGGGTGCTCGCCGCGTTCGCCGCCGCGGTGGAGTCGGGTGAGCTGGAGCAGTTGGTCCGCGTGCTCGCCCCCGACGTCGTGTCGATCGGCGACGCCGGCGGTCACTTCCCGGCGGGACGCCGGCCGGTGGCCGGCGTCGACTCGGTCGCCCGCCTGCTCCTCGGTCTGTACGGCCAGGCCCGGCAGCGGGGTGGACTACGCGGCCGGCCGGTGCTGGTGGACGGCACGCTGGGGTGGCAGACGGAGTTCTTCCACCGGGACGGGCGGACCATCCGGATGGTCACCTCGTTCGCGGTCCACGAGGGGCGGGTCACCGGCGTGTTCAACCAGCTCAACCCGGACAAGGTGAGCGGGCTGCCGCCGCTGGGGCCGGACGCCGTCTGGCCGCCGCGCTGGTGAGCCGGCTCAGACCACCACTGCGAGCCACTTCCGGTACGACGTGGCGAACGGCTCGGTGCCGTCGCCGAGCGCGCCGAGCAGCCAGCGGGACGCGGCCTCGGCCTCGGTGACCACGTCGTCCGGGTAGCCCCAGCGGGCCCGGTGCACGGCGAACTCGTCCTCGTCACGCAGCTCGACCAGGCCGGTCTCGCGGCGGCGCACCACGTCCAGGTCGAGGTCGATCAGGTGGACCGTCTCCTCACCCTCCCAGCGGGCCGGGGTGGCGATGTCGCAGTAGACCTCGCTGGTGCGCGGCGGCGGGTTGAACATGCCGGTCCACCAGCCGTGGTGCGGCACCAGCAGGACGAACGGGATCTGCTCGACGGACGGGCGGCCGTGGTAGACGGACTCGGTGCCGGCGGGCACGCCGAGCCAGACGCCGAGGTCGTCCTCGGCGAGCCGGCGGGCCGGGTAGTCGCGGTGGGCGCTGCCGTCGTACTTGCGGTAGATCACGCGGACCACGTCGCTCGGCATGCCTGGCACCCTAACCGATTCCGGCCACGCCACGCGATCGGTAGGTAACCGGATGCGACCCGCCGTCCCGCCACGCCGTCGGAGCGGCCGGACCCCCGTCGGTGCCGGCGGGTACGGTCGCACGGTGACCCCGTCCCGCACCGCCACCGGCCCGGCCGTCCCGAAGAAGCGCCGCAGTGGCCGCGCCGGTGCCGGGGAGCTGCTGACCGCCGCGGTGGGCGCGGTTCCGGGCGGCGCGGCACGGCCGGGTCAGCAGCAGATGGCCGAGGCGATCGAGCGCAGCATCGCCTCCGGCGAGCACCTGCTTGTGCAGGCCGGCACGGGCACCGGCAAGTCCCTCGCCTACCTCGCTCCGGCGCTGACAGTGGACGGGCCGGTGGTGGTCTCCACCGCCACGCTCGCGTTGCAGTCCCAGCTCGTCGAGCACGACCTGCCGAGGCTGGCCGACGCGGTCGAGCCGGTGCTGGGCCGCCGTCCCACCTTCGCCGTGCTGAAGGGGCGCCACCACTACCTGTGCCTGGCCCGGTTGGACAGCTCGGTCGAGGACGAGCCGGACGACGTGCTGTTCGAGGCGCCGCGCCCCGGCAACGGGGGCACCAAGTGGCTCGGTGAGGCGGGCCGTCTGGGCAAGCAGGTGCAGCGGCTGCGCGACTGGGCCGAGGAGACCGCCACCGGCGACCGCGACGAGCTGGATCCGGGCGTGGACGACCAGGTGTGGCGCAGCGTGTCCATGCCGGCCCGGGAGTGCGTCGGCGCGAGCCGCTGCCCGTTCGGCCAGGAGTGCTTCGCGGAGGCGTCCCGGGCGCGCGCCCGGGAGGCCGACATCGTGGTCACCAACCACAGCCTGCTCGCCGTCGACATGCTCGCCGGGCGGCACATCGTGCCGCCGCACCGGCTGCTCGTGGTGGACGAGGCGCACGAGCTGGCCGACCGGGTCTCCTCCGCCGCCCAGGCGGAGCTGGTGCCGGAGCTGATCGACAGGTCCACCCGGCGGGCCCGGCCGCTGCTGCGCCCCGACGTGGCCGAGCGGCTCACCGAGGCCGGTGACGCGCTCGCGGTGGGGCTGGCCGAGGCGCCGGCCGGGCGGCTCACCTCCGGTCTGCCGCCCGCGCTGCGTGAGGCGTGCACGCTGCTGGACTCGGCGACCCGGGCCGCGCTGGAGGCGATCGGCGACGTGAAGGCCGACGACCCCGACCCGGTACGCAAGCAGCAGGCCAAGGCGGTGCTGGACGAGCTGTCCACCACCGCCCAGCGGCTGCTCGAGGAGGCCGACCACGACGTCGCCTGGGTCGAGAAGCCGGACAACGGCAGTCGCCGGGCGCTCGTGGTGGCGCCGCTGTCGGTGGCGGGCACGCTCGCCACCCACCTGTACGACGAGCGCACAGTGGTCGCCACCTCGGCCACGCTGGCGCTGGGCGGGCGCTTCGACACGGTGGCCCGGGCGCTGGGGCTGGACGCGCCGCCGCCCGCCCCGCCGTCCCCGGCCGCCGCCGCGCTCGCCACCGCTGCCGCCGCCGGCCGCGCCCCGGTCACGCCGGTGGCCGCCACCGAGGGCAGCCGGGCGGCGATCGGCACCGTACCGGCGACCGAGGGGCCGGGCTGGAGTTCGCTCGACGTCGGCTCGCCGTTCGACTACGCCCGGCAGGGCATCCTGTACGTGGCAGCGCACCTGCCCCGCCCCAGCGTCTCCGGGCTGCCCGGGCCGGCCGGCGAGGAGCTGCTGGCGCTGGTCGAGGCGCTCGGTGGTCGTACCCTCGGGCTCTTTTCGTCGCGGCGGGCCGCGCAGCAGGCGGCGGAGCTGGTCCGCGCGCGGACCGACCTGCCGGTGCTGCTCCAGGGCGAGGAGGCGCTGCCGTTGCTGGTCCGCCGGTTCCGCCAGGAGCGGGAGAGCTGCCTGTTCGGGGTGATGTCGCTGTGGCAGGGCGTGGACGTGCCGGGCGACGCCTGCCAGCTCGTGGTGATCGACAGGTTGCCGTTCCCCCGCCCCGACGAACCGCTCGCGGCGGCGCGGGCGGCGGCGGTGGACGCGGGCGGCGGCTCCGGGTTCGCGGCGGTGAGTGTGCCGATCGCGGCGGTCCGGCTGGCCCAGGGCGTCGGCCGGCTGATCCGGGCCACCGGCGACCGGGGCGTCGTCGCGGTGCTCGACTCGCGGCTGGAGACGGCGCGCGGGTACGGCCCGTTCCTGCGCCGCTCGCTGCCGCCGTTCTGGTACACGACGCGGCCGGAGGTGGCCCGGGGCGCGCTGGAACGGCTCGCCAAGAGCTGACGCCCGCGCCTCCCCGGGTGGGGTGACGCGGGCGTCGGCGGAGCTGTTGCCGGTCAGGGCGCCTGGGAGGCGACCACCACCGCGTCCGGTGGGGTGTCCGGCACGGTACGCGCGGCGAGCCGCCGGACCGCGGTGTTGACCACGGCGATCAGCGGCACCGCGACGAGCGCGCCGGCGATGCCTGCCAGCACCACACCGGCGGCGATGCCGATGATCACGGCGAGCGGGTGGATGGCCACCGCCCGGCCCATGATCAGCGGCTGGAGCACGTGGCCCTCGACCTGCTGCACGCCGACCACCGCGCCGAGGATGATCAGGGCGGTCACCGGGCCGCTGTCGACGAGCGCCACCAGCACGGCCACCACGCCGGACAGGAACGCGCCGACGATCGGGATGAACGCGCCCAGGAAGACCAGCGCGGCCAGCGGGAACGCGAACGGGATGTCGAAGAGCACCAGGAAGATGCCGATGCCGACCGCGTCGATGAAGGCGACGAGCACGGTGGCCCGCACGTACGCGCCGAGCGTCGCCCAGGACGCGCGCCCGGCGTCGTCGACCTTCCACCGCGCCGCAACCGGCAGCAGCCGGACCAGGAACCGCCAGATGTTGTTGCCGTCGCGGAGGAAGAAGAACGTGGCGAAGAGCACCAGCACGGCGCCGGTGAGCACCTCGGCCAGCGTGGCGGCGGTGCTGAGCGCGCCGCTGGTGAACCGCTCGGTGTTGCCGTTGATCCAGTTCTGCGCCTCGTCGATGTAGCGGTCGAGCTGGCTGTCGGACAGGTGCAGCGGCCCGGTCTTGAACCAGTCCTGGATCTGCCGGACGCCCTCGGAGGACTTCTCGCTCAGCTTCGGGACGCCCTTGATGAACTCGTTCACCACGAGCGTCAGCGTGCCGACCACCGCGGCCAGGCCGCCGACCAGCACCACGCCGGTGGCCAGCGAGCGGGGCAGGCGGGCCCGGAGCAGCCAGCCGACCGCCGGGGCGAGCAGCGCGGAGAGCAGCAGCGCGACCGTCAACGGGATGATCACGATGCTGATCGTGCCGATGATCCTGATGAGGGCCCAGGTCACGATGCCGATCACGATCAGCCGCCAGCACCAGGCGGCGGCGATGCGCAGCGCGTGCGGCACCTCCGTGTCGTCCCGGCTGACCGTCGAGGAGTGCAGCGCCGCCGGCGACCCGGCGCCCACGACCATCGCCTCCGGCGAGGCGGGCGGCCCCGGCGCGGCGGGCGAGGCCACTCCCGCGTCGGCCGCCTCCGCGGCGGCCCGCCGGGTGCGGGCCGTCTCCCGGCCCGACTCGTACGCGCGGCGGAGCCGTCCGCGCATCCGCTCGAAGCGGCTCAAGCGCACCTCCGGCAAAATCAGCCCCACCCGGTCGCAGGGGGCACAGGATACGTCCGTACGCCCCACCCTAGGGCGACTCGGCCACACATTGCCCGCCCGGCGCTCTCGCCAACCACGCCGGAATCGACCGACGGCCACGCGGTAGCGTCTTCGCGTGACCGCCGACCAGAGTCTCGACGCCGGGCTGCCGATCCGCCTGCTGCACGACCGCGTGCTGGTGCGTACCGAGGGTGGCGAGGGGGAACGCCGCTCCACCGCCGGCATCGTGATCCCCGCGACGGCAGCCGTGGGCAAGCGGCTGGCCTGGGCCACAGCGGTCGGCGTCGGGCCCAACGTCCGCGCGGTCGTGGCCGGCGACCGGGTGCTGTTCGACCCGGACGAGCGCTCCGAGGTCGAGTTGCACGGGCGGGCGTACGTGCTGCTGCGCGAGCGGGACGTGCACGCCGTGGCGGCCGAGCGGGTGGAGACCGCCGCCGCCGGCTCCACCGGTCTCTACCTGTAGCTCTCACCTCCGACGGCGGCCCCCGACGCCGGTCGCTCCGCGGCGACGCTGTTTGCGGCGCTGCCCGGCGGGAAGCCCAGGCACCTCAGCGCGCCCTGGGGAGGGACACCATGCCGGTAGTGATCAAAAAGATCCTCGCCTGGGGATTCCTCGCGTTCCTGATCTACTTCATGGCGTTCCGGCCGGACGGGGCGGCGCAGGTGTTCAAGGGCATCGGCGGTGCGCTGATGGCCATCGCCCAGGGGCTCGGCGACTTCCTGACCGGC
Organism: Micromonospora sp. AMSO1212t; assembly: GCF_008868145.1. Lineage (NCBI taxonomy): Bacteria > Bacillati > Actinomycetota > Actinomycetes > Micromonosporales > Micromonosporaceae > Micromonospora > Micromonospora sp. AMSO1212t. The sequence goes on along the minus strand of NZ_WBKS01000178.1, from coordinate 3,035 downwards.
CTGATGAGCTGACCACCGCCGCTGACGAGCCGACCGGCATCAGCGCCCGGGGTGCCAGGGCGCGCCCGGGTCGTGCCAGCCGCCCGGGCCGTGGCCGGCACCCGGGCCGTAGCCGTGGCCGGAAGCCGGACCGTGACCGGCGCCCGGGCCGCCGTGCCAGCCGCTCGGGCCGTAGCCGCCCTGCGGGAAGGCGGGCGGCTGGGCCAGCACCACCGGGATCGGCACCACCGGGTCGTCCGGCGCCTCGACCGGGCGCTGCGAACCGTCCGGGAACCGCAGGTGGTAGCGCTGACCGTCCCAGACCCCGACCGGCGCCTGCGGGTCACGACCGACGAAGAACGACCGGTACGCGGTGATCGCGTCCAGCAGCTCCCGTTCCTCCCGTGCCGTCCGCTCCCGCTCCTCCGGCTTGCGGTCCAGCCCTCGGCGCATCCCGTCCCGCAGAAGCGCCAGACGGGTCGCGGCGAACTGGTAGCCGCGCATCGCGCGTACCCCGCCGTCACCGGCGACCCGTCGCGCCCAGGTACGCGCCGCGTGCCGCCGGCCCAGGCTGCCCAGCGCCGCCACCTCGGGCGGGGTGAGCCAGCCCGCGCGTACGTAGTCGGGCAGCGTGCGCTCGGTCAGCCGGCCCTCCCAGGCGCGCAGCCAGACCGCCAGCCCGACCATCGCGAAGAAGATCGGCACCATCACGCCGATGTAGCCGTAGAGCACGATCACGGTCTCCCCGGTGGCCTGGGCCAGCGAGGGCAGCAGGTTCCAGGTGCCGTGCAGGATCATCGCCAGCAGCAGCCCGGCGAGCGGCGCGAGCACCCGTACCCGCCGGTCGGCGGTACGCGCGGCGACACCCAGCCCGACGCCGGTCATCGACGTGAACAGCGGGTGGGCGAAGCCGAACAGCAGGATCCGGACGATGAAGATCGCGATCACCTGCTGCGCGCCGGTGGCCGGGCCGTACTCGTCGGCGCCGGCACGGTAGCCGTGCCCGCCCAGGTAGAGGATGTTCTCCACCATGGCGAAGCCGACCGCGGAGAGCCCGCAGTAGACCAGGCCGTCGGTGATGCCGGAGAACTCCCGCCGCCGGAAGATCAGCACCAGGAGCGGGCCGGCCGCCTTGGTCAGCTCCTCGATGAACGGCGCGACCAGCACCGCGGTCAACGCGACCGGCAGCCCCCGGTCTTCGAACAGCCCCGCGCTGGCCGTGTTCACCAGCAACGAGATCGCGGTGGAGACGAAGGCGCCCCAGGCGAAGCAGAAGATCAGGTACTTCAGCGGCTCCGGTTCGTAACGGTCGAGCCAGAGGAAGCAGAAGACCAGCACCGGTACCGGCAGGATCGCCGCGATCACGCCGATCAGCAGCGCCTCGGCGCCCAGGCTCTCGCCGAGCGTGAACACCATGAACAGCGCACCGGCCGCGATCAGCAGCACCACACCGGCCAGCACCAGGAAGCGCCGCCAGCCGAGCCGGCGCAGCGGCATCCGGGGCGCCGGCGCCCCCGGCGGGGCGGCGGGCGCGTGCGGTGGCGGCGGGGCTGCGCCGGGCGGGATGTCGGCCATGCGGTCAGCGTAGTCACCCACGACCCACTGGTCCGGTCCCATCGTGAGGGCTATGCTCCCGGACAGGTCACGAGCGCCAGCGTCAAGCCCCGGCTTGCTGGCCGGCAACCCTCGTCGAGGTTCGCGGTGGGGTGCCCCGGGTGATGACCGGGCCCGGTGCCGCTCCGCGCGCCGGGCAAGCGCGGACCCCGTCCCGGCACCACCTGGGGTCCCTGTGACCCGGGAGGCTCCGGCATGACCCTCACCCTCGTACCCTCGCTGCCCGTGCTGACCGCCCCGGTCCGGCCCGACCCGCTCGGCGTGCTCGGCGTACCGGGGGAGATCAACCTGGACCACGCCGCCAGCGCGCCGTGCTCGCGGGCCGCGGCCGACGCGGTGGCTGGGCTTCTTCCCTGGTACGCGAGTGTGCACCGCGGCGCGGGCGCGCTGTCGCGGCGCTGCACGCTCGCATACGAGCGGGCCCGGCAGACCGTCGGCGACTTCCTCGGCGCCCGCCCCGACGATCACGTGATCTTCACCCGGAACACCACCGACGCGCTGAACCTGCTGGCCCGCGCCCTGCCCGCCGGCACCACGGTGATCACGTTCGGCGGCGAGCACCACGCCAACCTGCTGCCCTGGCCGCGCGGCTCGGTACGGCTGCCGGTGCCGGACAGCCCGGCCGGCGCGGTCCGGTCCCTCGCGGCGGCGCTCGGCGAACTCGCACGCGACGCCCGGCCCGGCCTGCCCGTGCTGGTCGCGGTCACCGGCGCGAGCAACGTCACGGGCGAATGCTGGCCGGTCGCCGAGCTGGCCCGGGTGGCCCACCGGCACGGCGCCCGCATCCTGGTCGACGCCGCGCAGCTCGCCCCGCACGCACCGGTCGACCTGACCGCGCTGGACGTGGACTACCTGGCCCTGTCCGGGCACAAGCTGTACGCCCCGTTCGGCGCCGGCGTGCTGGCCGGGCGCGCGGACTGGCTGGACGCGGCCCCGCCGTACCTGGCCGGAGGCGGCGCCACCAGCCACGTCGGCGCGGCGACGCACGAGGTGCGCTGGACGGCCGGCCCGGCCCGGCACGAGGCCGGCACCCCGAACCTGCTCGGCGCGGTGGCGCTCGCCGCGGTCTGCGAGGCGCTCGGCGCGGCCGACCGGAACGCGCTGCACGCCCGGGAACAGGCGCTGCTGGCCCGGCTGCGTACCGGCCTGGCCGCGCTGCCGGACGTGGTGGAGCTGCGCGTGTTCGACCCGGACGCGCCCCGGGTGGGCATCGTCAGCTTCGTGGTCGCCGGACGGGACTCCGCCGAGGTGGCCGCCCACCTGGCGAGCCGGCACCGGATCGGGGTACGCGACGGCCTGTTCTGTGCGCACCCGCTGACCCGGCGCCTGCTGGCCGAGGCCGCCGCCCGTACCGGCCGCACCGACCCGCCCCCGACCGCCCTACGAGCCAGCCTCGGCCTCGGCACCACCACGGCCGAGGCTGGCTCGTAGGGCGGTCGGGG
>NZ_WBKS01000177.1:0-8887 GCF_008868145.1 Micromonospora sp. AMSO1212t | reverse complement strand
CGCCCCCAGCCCTCGCCGATCTTGCAGTTCGGGCCCCTGTAATGCCCGTCTTCACCTGGATTGCGGGCCACCAAAGTGCAAGGTCGGTGAGGCTACCGGGACATGCTGGACAGTTGATGTTCGCCCGGCGAGCGAGGGGCCGCGGTCGCGTCCCTTGCCCGATCGCCCTCGCGACTCTCGCCGGGCTCTTGGAGATCTTGGTACGAGAGGGCCCCATGGGGGCCCTCTCGTACCAAGATCTCTCTGCATCTCAGAAGGCGGAACCCGCTTCCCTCGATGTGGTAGGCCGCCTCGCATGGCGGGCAGGAGGCGGGCTCCGGACGAATGCGGGGACGGGCGGCGCGCGTGGCGAGGCGGTCAACGCCGGCGCGGAGGGCCGCTGGGGACGGAGACGGCCCGAGGGGTGACGCCTGACCTGGGGCCGGGGGTGCGGGTAACGTGCTGCGGCGTGACCGCGTACTCGCACTGCTCGTTCTGCGGCGCGGCCTACCCGGCGGGCGCCGGGTGGCCGCGCGTCTGTTCCTCCTGCGGCGAGACGGTGTGGCGCAATCCGCTGCCGGTGGCGGTTGCGGTGCTGCCGGTCCGCACGCCGCAGGGGCTCGGCGTGGTGGCGGTGCGCCGCGACATCGAACCGGCCCGGGGGCAGCTCGCGTTGCCGGGCGGCTTCATCGAGTACGGCGAGGAGTGGTCCGATGCGCTCGTCCGTGAGCTGCGCGAGGAGACCGGGCTGCGGGCCGAGGCCGGCGAGGCGCGGCTGTTCGCGGTGCACGGCGCACCGGCGGGCGGCACCATGATGGTCTTCGGCGTGCTGCCCGAGCGGCCGGTCGGTGACCTGCCGCCGTCGGCGCCGACCGAGGAGGCCACCGAGTGGCTGGTGCTCACCGATCCGGTCGAGCTGGCCTTCTCCACGCACACCCGGGTGCTGGCCGACTTCCTCGCCGGGCAGCGCCCGCTCTGACCGAGGCGACCCGGCCAACGCCCGGCACGCTCAGCGCGGTAACGGGCGCGACGCGGTCAGCCGCGCGCCGGGACGGGCTGGGGTGAGAACGGCACGGCGGCCGGCACCTCGATCTCCGGCTCACCGGCCGGGTGCCGCCACAGCCCGCGCCGACGCAGGATCGGCAGCACGCCCTCGCCGAACCAGTACGCCTCCTCCAGGTGCGGGTGACCGGAGAGGATGAACTCGTCCAGGCCGAGCGCGTGGTACTCGGCGATCCGGTCGGCGACCTCGGTGTGGCTGCCGACCAGTGCGGTGCCCGCGCCGCCGCGTACCAGCCCGAATCCGGCCCACAGGTTCGGCGAGACCTCCAGTCCGTCGCGGGAGCCGCCGTGCAGGTCGAGCATCCTCCGCTGCCCCTCCGACTCGCTGCGCCGCAGACCCTCCTGCACCGCACGCACGTCGGCCTCGGGGATGCCGTCGAGCAGCTTGCGCGCCTGGGCCCACGCCTCCTCGGCGGTGTCGCGGCTGATCACGTGCAGCCGGATGCCGTACCGCAGCTCCCGACCGGCCTCGGCGGCGAGCCCACGGATCCAGTCCAGCTTGCCGGCCACCTGCGCGGGCGGCTCGCCCCAGGTCAGGTACACGTCGCTGTGGCGTACCGCCACCGGCCCGGCCGCGCCGGACGACCCGCCGAAGTAGACCGGCGGCACCGGGTCGGGCACCCGGCCGAGCCGGGCGCCTTCGACCCGCACGTGGGCGCCGTCGTGGTCGACCGTCTCACCACGCCACAGCGCTCGCACCACGTGCAGGAACTCGTCGGTACGCGCGTAGCGGCCGTCCTTGTCCAGGAAGTCGCCGTACGCGCGCTGCTCGGCGGACTCGCCGCCGGTGACCACGTTGAGCAGCAGCCGCCCGCCGGACAGACGCTGGAACGTGGACGCCATCTGCGCGGCGAGGGTGGGTGAGAGCAGGCCGGGCCGGAACGCGACGAGGAACTTCAGCCGCTCGGTCACCTCGGTGAGCATGGCGGTGGTCAGCCAGGCGTCCTCGCACCAGGCGCCGGTGGGGGTGAGCGCGCCGGCGAAGCCGAGCTGTTCGGCGGTGCGGGCGATCTGCCCCAGGTACGCCACACTGGCCGGCCGCGCGCCACCCGCCGTGCCGACCGGTACGCCGTGACCGCCGCCCACGATGTCCCGGCTGTCGCCGTAGGTCGGCAGGAACCAGTGGAAGGTGAGCGACATGGTGTACCTCCGGTGCGCTGTCGGACGGGTCGCCTCCTGAGTGGTGGGACGACCACGCCGACACCCTACCCATAAAACCTATCGGGTTGGTAGGTTGCTGTCGCCCGTCGATGCCGGGCTCTTCCCCTCCCCGAGGAGTCGTCATGCGTACCCCCAGATCGCGCCGTCGGCCGGTGGCCGCGCTGCTCACCACCCTCGCGCTGCTCGCCGCGACGGCGCTGACGGCCTGCGGCGGTGAGGCGGCCGACGCGAGCGGCGGCGGCAGCGACGCCCCGCTGCGCATCGGCTACCAGCGCTTCGGCGGGCTCAGCCTGGTCAAGGCGCGCGGCGACGCGAAGAACGTCACCTGGTCGCTGTTCGAGAGCGGGCCGGCCCTGACCGAGGCGCTGAAGGCCGGCTCGATCGACGTCGGCCAGGTCGGCGAGGCCCCGCCCGTGTTCGCCGCGGCCGGGAAGATCCCGTTCTCCGTCGTCGGCACATCCCAGCCGATCCCGCAGGGCGAGGCGGTTCTGGTCAAGGCGGACAGCCCGTATCGTGGATTCGCCGACCTGCGCGGGAAGACGGTCGCGCTGAACAAGGGCTCCAACGTGCACTGGCTGCTGGTGAAGCTGCTGGAGGCGAACCGGATGACGCTCTCCGACATCAAGGTGAAGTACCTCAAGCCCGCCGAGGGGCGGCCCGCGTTCGACAACGGGCAGGTCGACGCCTGGATCATCTGGGACCCCTACTTCGCGCTCGCCGAGCAGCCGGGCGTACGCGTGCTGGCCGACGCCACCGGCCTGGCCGGCAACCGCGAGTACGTGCTGGCCGCGCCGGACGCGGTGAAGAACCGCACCGATGACGTGCGGGCGTTCCTGAACACGTACCGGCAGACCACCGACTGGGGCATCGCCCACCCGACCGAGCGGGCCGCCATCCTCGCACCCGAGCTGAAGATCCCGCTCGACGTGACCACCCGGGCGCTGGCCCGCAGCGCCAAGCCGCTCGCCCCGGTCACCCCGGAGATCGGCGCGGAGTTGCAGGCCATCGCGGACAGCTTCGTGGAGCTGAAGCTCGTGCCCGGACCGGTCGACATCGCCGGGCGGGTGGACGGCCGGTTCAACGAGGCGTTCCAGTGAGCGGTCCGGCGCTGGCCGAGGCGACCGCTCCTGTCGTACCCGATCGGGCGACGCCGCGGCGGTCGCGGGCCCGCGTCTCGCGGCGGTGGCGGCGCGCGGTGAGCCCGGTCGTGCTGGTGCTCGGCTGGGAGGTCGCCGCGCGGACCGGGCTGCTCGCCCCGGAGAAGCTGCCGGCGCCCAGCGCGGTGCTTGCGGCCGGGTGGCGGCTGGCCCGCGACGGCACACTCGGTGTGCACCTGCTCGACTCGCTCACCCGCGCCGCGCTCGGCCTGCTCATCGGCGGCGGCCTGGCGCTGGTGCTCGGCGCGGCGGCGGGGCTGCTGCGCCTCGGCGACGACCTGGTCGACCCGCCGGTGCAGATGGCCCGGATGCTGCCGCACCTGGGCCTGGTCCCGTTGCTGATCATCTGGGTCGGCATCGGCGAGTCGCTGAAGGTCACCCTCGTCGCGCTCGGCGCGTTCTTCCCGATCTACTTCAACACGTACGCCGGCATCCGCGACATCGACGAGCGGCTGGTGGAGGCGGCGCGTACCTGCGGCCTCGGCGCGGCGGCCCGGCTGCGCCACGTGGTGCTGCCCGGCGCGCTGCCGGCGCTGTTCCTCGGGCTGCGGCTGGCCATCGGCGCGGCCTGGCTCAGCCTGGTCGTCGGCGAGCAGGTGAACGCGCAGACCGGCGTCGGGTTCCTGATGATGGAGGCGCGCGAGTTCAGCCAGACCGACGTGGTGGTGCTCGGCCTGCTCATCTACGCGCTGCTGGGCCTCGCCTCCGACCTGCTCATCCGGTATGCGGAGAGGAGGACGCTGGCGTGGCGACGCGGACTGCGCGCGACCTGACCGGGCCGGTGCTCACCGCACGCGTGGTGACCCGGTCCTTCGGCCCGGCCGTGGTGCTGGCCGGGGTGGACCTGACCATCGCCGCCGGGGAGACGGTGGCACTGCTGGGCGGCAGCGGCTCCGGCAAGAGCACGCTGCTGCGCGTGCTCGCCGGGCTCGACGGCGACGCGGGCGGCGAGCACGCGGTGCACGGCACGGCCGCCGTGGTGTTCCAGGAGCACCGGCTGCTGCCGTGGAAGCGGGTAGCAGGCAACGTGGCGCTCGGCCTGACCGGGCCGGACGTGGGCGAGCGGGTCGGCCGCGCGCTGGCCGAGGTGGGGCTCGCCGACCGGGGCCGGGCCTGGCCGGCGGAGCTGTCCGGCGGCCAGGCGCAGCGGGTCGCGGTGGCCCGCGCGCTGGTCCGCGAACCGGACCTGCTGCTGCTGGACGAGCCGTTCGGCGCGCTCGACGCGCTGACCCGGCTGCGCATGCAGGGGCTGCTGCGGCGGCTGCGCGCCCAGCACGGCTTCGCCGCGCTGCTCGTCACCCATGACGTGGAGGAGGCGCTGCTGCTGGCCGACCGCGTCCTGCTCCTCGACGACGGCGTGATCGCCGAGGAGGTGCCGGTACGCCTCGGCCCGTCCCCGAGCCCCGACGACCCGGCCCTCGGCGCGCTGCGCCGCCACCTGCTCGACCGTCTCGGCGTACCCGCCGGCTGACCGCGATGGAGAACCGATGACCCGCTGGACGCCCGATCCGACCTTCTACCCCTCCCCCACGCTCGCCGGGACCGCGCCGCCCGAGAAGCTCGCCTACGTCGCCGCGTTCGACCGCGCCGGGCAGCGCCCCGACGCCATCGCGGTGCTCGACACCGACCCGGACTCCGGCTCGTACGGCCGGGTGGTGGGCTGGACCGAGCTGCCGAACACCGGCGACGAGCTGCACCACTTCGGCTGGAACGCGTGCAGCAGCGCGCTCTGCCCGACCGCACCGCACCCGCACGTGGAACGCCGCTACCTGATCGTGCCGGGCCTGCGCTCGTCCCGGATCCACGTGCTGGACACCAAACCCGACCCACGCCGGCCGAGCCTGGTCAAGGTGATCGAGGCGGAGGAGCTGGGCGAGCGCGCCGGGTACTCCCGCCCGCACACGGTGCACTGCGGGCCGGACGGCATCTACGTCTCCGCCCTCGGCGGCGCGGACGGGCAGGAAGGGCCCGGCGGCATCGCCGTGCTGGACCACACCACGTTCGAGGTACGCGGCGCGTGGGAGGCCGACCGGGGGCCGCAGTTCCTGGCGTACGACTTCTGGTGGCACTACACCCAGGACGTGCTGGTCACCAGCGAGTGGGGCACGCCGTCGATGATCGAGGACGGCATCGTCGGGGAACTGCTGCTGGGTCGCAGGTACGGGCACGCGATCCACTTTTGGGACCTGGCGAAGCGCCGGCACGTGCAGCGCGTCGACCTCGGCGACCAGTACCAGATGCCGCTGGAGCTGCGCCCCGCGCACGACCCGACGAAGTCGTACGGCTTCGTCGGCGTGGTGATCAGCGTCGAGGACCTGTCCGCCTCGATCTGGCTGTGGCACCGCGACGGCGACGCCTGGGCGGTGACCAGGGTGATCGACATCCCGGCCGAGCCGGCCGACCCGGCCGACCTGCCGGACCTGCTCAAGCCGTTCGGGGCGGTGCCGCCGCTGGTCACCGACATCGACCTGTCGGTGGACGACCGGTTCCTGCACGTGTCCTGCTGGGGCACCGGCGAACTGATCCGCTACGACGTCAGCGACCCGTTCCACCCGGTACGCGTCGGCTCGGTGCGCCTCGGCGGCATCGTCAACCGCACCCCGCACCCGGCGTTCCCGGACGAGCCGCTGGCCGGCGGGCCGCAGATGGTGGAGATCAGCCGCGACGGCCGCCGCGTCTACGTCAGCAACTCCCTCTACGGCGCCTGGGACGACCAGTTCTACCCCGACGGGGTGGGTGCCTGGGTGGCGAAGCTCGACGTCGACCCGGAGCACGGGGGCCTGGTGCCGGACCCGCGGTTCTTCCCGCGCGGGGAGGAGTTCCGCGGCCTGCGCGTGCACCAGACCCGGTTGCAGGGCGGCGACGCCTCGTCCGACTCGTACTGCTTCCCGTGACCGGCGCGACCTGGGCGGCGCTGGCCGGCCTCGGCGCGTTCCACGGCCTGAACCCGGCGATGGGGTGGCTGTTCGCGGTGGCCCGGGGCCTGCAGGAGCGCCGCCGGGTGGCACTGCTGGCGGCCCTGCCACCGATCGCGGCCGGTCACCTGGCGTCGGTGGCGGTGGTCGCCGCCCTGGTCAGCGCGACCCGGTCGGTGACGGCGAGCACGGTGGTCGTGGTGGCCGGCGGGGTGCTGCTCGTCGGGTTCGGGCTGTGGCGGCTGCTGTCCGACCGGCACTTCCGGTGGGCCGGGATGTGGCTGTCGGCGGCGCAGCTCACCGCCTGGTCGTTCCTGATGTCGGCGGCGCACGGCGCGGGCCTGATGCTGCTGCCGGTGCTGCTCGCCGAACCGGCGGCCGGCGCCGGTCCGCACGCCGGGCACCTCGCCGCCGCGCCGGCCGGCGCGCTGACCGGCCTGCTCGCCGCGGCCGTCCACACCGTCGCCATGCTCGCCGTCGCGCTGGTCGTGGCCCTGCTGGTATACGAGGTGCTCGGCGTCGGTGTGCTGCGCCGGGCCTGGTTCAACGTCGACCGGCTCTGGGCCGGTGTGCTCGTCGCGGCCGGGGTGGTGACGCTGATCGGCGCGGCGTGAGCCGTCGTCCCACCTGGGGTGGATCGATGAGAAGTCCTACTGATTGAATAGGAAAGGCAGCGTCGCCCACCCGGAGGTCAGCCGTGAGTCAGTCCCCGTCCTCAGCCGAAGCCGTCCACGACGCCGACCGGAGCCGGCAGTGGCTCGCCGGGCAGGCGCACGGGCCGGGCGTCGACCGCGACCGGCTGCTGGAGGTGGGCGCGGCGATGGCCGCGGTGACCGCCGCCGCCGCGGAGCGTGAGCCGGTCGCGGTGGCGTCCGCGCCGGTCGGCGTCGACCCCGGCGCGCCGATCGTCAAGCCGCTGCCGCCGGAGCTGCTGCGCCCGCTGGACACCAACGCCGAGATGCGCTGGCCGTCGATGGCCGGCCAGGGGTACGTGGTCCCGACCGACCGCTTCTTCGTCCGCAACCACACGGTCACCCCGCACCTGGACGCGGCAACCTGGCGGCTGCGCCTGTTCGGCGACGGCCTGCGCGGCACGCCGACCCGCGACAAGCCGGTCGAGTTCGACCTCGACGAGCTGCGGCGGCTGCCCGCCGAGGAGCACGCGGCGCTGCTGGAGTGCGCCGGCAACGGGCGGCGCTACTTCGCCGAGCAGCAGGACGAGCCCGCCCCGGGCGTGGCGTGGGGACTCGGCAGCGTCGGTGTGGCCCGGTGGCGAGGCGTAAAGCTCGGCACGGTGCTGCGCCTGGCCGGGCTGCGCGACGAGGCGGTCGACGTGATGCCCGAGGGCCTCGACCCGGACTACGTCAGCGGCGGGGTCAACCTCGGCCGGGTACGCCGTCCGATGCCGGTCGCGAAGGCGCTCGACGACGTGCTGCTGGCGTACGAGATGAACGGCGAGCCGCTGCCCGCCGACCACGGTTTCCCGGTGCGGGTCGTGGTGCCCGGCTGGGTCGGCATCTCCTCGATCAAGTGGGTGGGCGCGATCGAGGTCTCCACCACCCCCCTGTTCTCGCCGTGGAACACGCAGTTCTACCGGATGTTCGGCCCCGGCCACCCGGCCGACGGCACAGTGCTCACGGCCCAGCCGGTACGCAGCGCGTTCGAGCTGCCGTGGGACGCCCGGGTGCCGGCCGGCGACGAGGTGCTGCTGACCGGCCGTTCCTGGTCCGGCAACGGCCCGATCGAGCACGTCGAGGTGGACACCGGCGACGGGTGGCGCCCGGCCCACCTGGTCGAGGCCGACCGGGGCGGCGCCTGGCAGCGCTGGACCGCCCGCTGGCGCCCGCCGACCGCCGGCCGGCACGTCCTGCGCGCCCGCGCCACCGACTGCACCGGCGCACGGCAGCCCGACCGGGCCGCCCCGAACGGTCTCGCGTACCTCTTCGACGCCGTGGTGGCCCACCCGGTGACCGCCTGCTGAGGCCCGCTCAGGTGGTGCCGAGGTAGGCCGGCGGCACGGTGTCGGTGAGCCACACCCCGTTCGCCGAGCGGTAGAACAGGTACCCGGCGGCGGCCATCGCCGCCGCGTCCACGGTCAGCACCACCACCGCGCCGCCCCGGCGCGCGCCGACGCGCCGGGCCGTCGCCACATCCGGCGACAGGTGTACGTGATGCCGCCCGCCCCGGCGTAGCCCCTGCGCCCGGATCGCGTCCAGCACGGCCTCGCCGGTGCCGTGGAACAGCCGGGGCGGCGGCGCGGCCGGGGTCAGGCCGAGGTCGACCGGCACCGAGTGCCCCTGGTTGGCGCGGATCCGGTCGGCCCCGTCCGGGCCGGCCTCGACCGCGAAGCGCTGCTTGTCGTTGCCCGCGACCACGGCGTCCAGTTGGGCGCGGCTGATCCGCAGGCCGGCGAGCACGTCCGCGACGGGCACCCAACCCGCCCGGTCGAGTCGCAGGCCGAACGCGTCGGGCCGGTGCCGCAACGCCAGCGACAGCCGCTTGCTCACCAGAACAAGATCGCGATGTTCCACCCGCCCAGTGTGGAGCGACGCCCCTCCCCTGTCGACGCAGTTCCCTCCCGCGCTTCCCTAGCCCGCCCCGCGCCCGTCTCGC